>DATCXH010000396.1:0-4034 GCA_036565925.1 Vicinamibacterales bacterium | reverse complement strand
GATGGCACACCCGACATGCAGGGCGTCTGGGCCAACAACGGCATGACGCCGCTCGAACGGCCCGCGGTGTGGGGCACTCGCGCGACGATGACCGACGCGGAGCTCGCGGATTTGAAGAAGCGCGCGCAGAAGATGATCGACGGTGGCGATGCGTTCTTCGCCGACGAACTCATTCTCGCCGCGCTGGAAGGCAAGACGAAGTTCTCGTCGGCTGACACCCAGACCGGCAACTACGATCAGTCATGGTTGTCGGATCGCATCTGGGACAACCGGACGTCGCTCATCATCGACCCGCCGGATGGTCGCATTCCTCCTGCGGCACCCGGGGCCGCCGAACGCGCCCGTGCACAAGCGGCTGCGCGACAAGGCCGCGGTCCTGCCGATCGCGTCCAGGATCTCAGCATGAGCACGCGCTGCATCAGCGCCGGTACCCCGAACCTCCGAGCGGGCTATCAGAGCTACTTCTCCATCACTCAGGGCCCTGGTGTCGTCGCGCTGAGCACGGAAATGATTCATGACACGCGAATCTTCCCAATCGGCGCCGGCCCTCACGTCTCGTCTGCCATCCGGCAGTATCATGGCGACTCACGTGCCCATTGGGATGGCGACACCTTGATCGTTGACACGGTCCATTTCTCGAACGCCGGCGTGCGGGGCTCAACCGAGAATCTGCACTTGACGGAAAAGTTCAGACGCGTCGCCGACGACACGCTCGAGTACTACGTGACGATCGATGATCCGACGATGTGGTCGAGGCCATGGACGTTGATGATTCCTTTGAAGCGGACCGGCGAGCAGATGTTCGAATTCGCCTGCCACGAAGGCAACTATGGGCTGCGTGCCATCCTCAGCGGCGCGCGGGCTCAGGAGCAATCGACGCGTTGACGCGACTGCTGGTCGGCGCACTGATTCTTCTCGCGAGCGGCTGCGCGACGCCCCGAGGCGAGGAAGCCGGCGCGCCTGCGCTGAGTGCAGTCGACGGGCCAATCACGATTCAGAAGCAGGGATCATTTGCCGTCGGCGGCAAGGTCCTCGGCGACTCCGCCAAATCGCTGCACTGCGATCACGGCTACGTGGACTACCAGATCCCGGTGAACCCGCGCCGGATCAATCTCGTGATGTGGCACAGCGCGGCGGCGACCGCGTGGTTGAATCGGTGGGACGGTGGCGAGGGATACCAGAGTATCTTCCTGCGCCGCGGCTTTCCTGTGTACATCTGGGATGGTCCTCACGTGGGCCGCGCCAATTGGGGCTGCACAGCGAACACGTACGAGCCGGGCATCGGCCGTGATCAGCAGAACTTCACTGCATGGCGGTTCGGTGTTGAGTACCCGAACTGGTTCGAGGGCGTGCAGTTTCCGACGAAGGATCCCGAGGCGTGGAACCAGGCCTCGCGAGCCCGCTATCTCGAGTTCGACACGATCGAGAACGCGCAGCTGCAATCGGATGCGGCAGCGAAGCTGATGGATAAGATTGGTCCGAGCGTTGCGCTCACCAATTCGGCTGGCGGCATGCGAGCGCTCCTCACCGCGCTCAAGACGAATAACCTTGCCGGTATCGTGATGTACGAAAACGTCGGGTACCTCTACCCGAAGGGTGAGGGCCCGGGCATTCCTGAAACCGGCTTCGGTCCCATCGAGGTGTCGCTCGAAGAATTCAAGAAGCTGACGAGGATCCCGCTGCAAGTGGTCTGGGGCGACAACATCGACAAGTCGGCCACCTACACCGAGAGACTCAAACACTCACGGCTGTTCGTCGACACAATCAACAAGTACGGCGGCAAAGCCACAGTGCTGCTGCTGTCCGACGCTGGCCTCAAGGGCAACACCCACATCCCCTTCGCCGACATGAACAACGTCGCCGTCGCGGACCTGCTCTCGAAGTTCCTCGCCGAGAACGGTCTCGACAAGCGCTAGCGCAGGAAACAGGAATCAGGAATCAGGTCCTCATCCCGATTGCTCCACGGGCGGCGTCGTACACTATTGCAGTGGTTCGCGGTGTCCTCGCTGTATTGATTATCGTCCTGGTGCCATTCGCAGCTGCTGCTGGATATGTATGGCAACAGCTGCAGCCCGCTCCTACGCCACCCCTCGAACGGAACTGGCAAGCAACCGTGGCGGTGCTCGCGGGCAATGGCATCGCCGGTACAGTCGATGGACTGGGGACGAGCGCGCGCTTCTCAGAACCGTTCGGGATCGTCGCCGCGCCAGACGGGACGGTCTTCGTCGCGGACGCGGGTCACTCAGACCGCATCCGGCGGATCGCACCGGATGGTCACGTCTCAACCGTGGCCAGCGGCTTCAGTACACCTTCGGGTCTTGCGCTCACGCCCGAAGGCACGTTGTACGTCGCAGACACTGGCACTCACACGATTCGGCGGATCGCGCCAGATGGTTCGGTGTCGACGCTCGCCGGCGACGGTACTCCGGGCTACGCCGACGGCCCCGCGCACCAGGCACGCTTCAATGGTCCGATCGGCATTGCTGTCGCTCCCGACGGCCGCATCTTCGTCAGCGACACGTACAACGATCGCATCCGAGTGATCGGTGTTGACGGGATCGTCACCACGCTCGCTGGGTCAGGGCAACCGGGCGCGGACGACGGAGTCGCGGAAGGCGCGAGCTTCGATACGCCGACGGGACTCGCCTTGGACGCGCGCGGGATCCTCTACGTCGCCGACACCGGAAACCGCATCGTCCGCACCGTGGACATGAACGGCCGAGTGACGACGCCAACGTGGGCGCAAGGCGATGGATTCTTCCGCCCGCTCGGTGTGGCTGTCGGCCCGGATGCAGAGGTATACGTCGCCGATGAGGGCGGGCGCATCACCGAGATTCGTTCCGATGGTGCCATTCGCACGATCGCCGGCGAACGTGTGGGGTTCCGCGACGGTTCGGGCGCGACCGCGCAGTTCCGCCGCCCTTCGGGGATCGCGCTGCGTCGGCCCGGGCAGCTGGTCGTCGCCGACGCGGGCAACGCGCTTGTCCGTGCGGTGACCGCCACGTCGCAGGCCGGCCTGCAACCGCCTACGTCGCCGGCCATTCGTCCACGGTTCGATGCGGATGCCTTCGGCCTGACACCGCTTCTGTGGCCATTAGCACCGTTGGCCGACCCACACGAGATCGCTGGCAGCTTCGGTGAAGTTCGAGGCGACCGACAAGAACGATTCCACGTCGGCATCGACGTCCGCATCGAGCAAGGGACCCGCGTCTACGCGGTTCGTGACGGCATCGTCTCCAGCCCGATCTCGAACAACGGCGTCGGTGCGCTCGACGAGTGGCTGCGCATCGGCGATCTGACTTACGTCCACATTCGAGCCGGCCGCAATCGCGATGCGCTGCTCGACTCGTCTCGCTTTGTTGCCACTTACGATGGCCGAAAACTCCTGCGTCTGCGTGTCAAGCGAGGAGCGCGATTTGCCACCGGGGATTTGATCGGCACGGTGAACCGCTTCAACCACGTGCACATGAACGTCGGTTGGGCGGGCGAGGAGCACAATCCACTGCGTTTTCGTCTCGTGCGTTTCGAAGACACGGTCGCTCCGACGATTCCAAACGACGGTGTTCGCGTCTATGACGAATCGTGGCGCCTGCAAACGATGCGCGTGCACAATCGACTGCTCGTCGCCGGTCGCATGCGCGTGGTGATCGATGCCTGGGACCAGACGGATGACAACACACCGTCGCGACGGCTTGCGCCGTACGAACTGGGGTACCAGGTTTTTCGAGAGAACGGATCGCCAGCTCCCGGCTTCGAGAAGCGACACGCATCGCTGCGTTTCGATCGCGTCGGACTCAACCCTGATGCCTCGCGCATGGTCTATGGCGCCGGCAGCGGGATTCCCTTCTACGGCGGCCGACGCACCAGGTATCTCTACATCGTGACGAATCGACTGGATGAGGGCATGGCTTCGGAGGGGTTCTGGGATACGAGTCGATTGCCGTCGGGCAACTACATTCTTCGCGCCTGGGCGGCTGATATCAGCGGCAACACGGTGGAACGAGATCTGCCAATAACCATCGGCGCCCCGGACT
>DATCXH010000626.1:0-3849 GCA_036565925.1 Vicinamibacterales bacterium | reverse complement strand
CTCCCCGCGATCCAAGGCCTCCGAGAGGGCGGCAAAGACCTCCTGGTTCACACTTGAATTATAGACGCCAGGTCGAATTATTAGGCGCGCCTTTGCTTGGAGACGTAAGAAGCGACCAGCAGGAGAAGGGCCGCCAAAGCGCTACGTTCGACCCAGGATCGGCTCCGGCTATTTTTCAGCGCGCCGTTCAGCGCCGCCATGAGCTTCAGGGCTACGACCGGCGAGAAACACCTGAAGAAAGGTGTAACGGCGCGGCTGTCGGGCGCCCTGTGCCCATGGCATTGTGGCAGCGCTGCGCCACGTATTCGATTCCCAGTGATAGTCAGTCCAGTTGATGAAGTCGACAAAGGGTCGGGGGCCCGCCTTTGCCCGAGGCTTTCGCGCGGCAGGCTGCTGCTGTCTGAACATGCGGTGTTATCGACGAGGCAGCTCCTCGGGAAGTTCGGGCACGCCCTCCTGGGGGACGCCCCCATGGAGCGGGCAGTACTCGATGGGCTCAGTGCCGACGATGAACGACTCGGTGAAGACGCGAGGGCAGTTGGGCGTCGCAAGTTTGCCGGTGTCGTGATCGATGTTCACGAACGTGATCCCCTCCGGCACCTCGAACTCGGCGTTCGGATGCCCGGCGAGCGCGGCCTTCATGAATTCAGTCCAGATGGGGAGTGCGGCGGTTGACCCGCTCAAGCCAAGCGGCTGATTGTCGTCGAAGCCCACCCATACGACCGTCAGCAGTTCCGGTGTGAAACCGACGAACCACGCGTCGCGGAGGTCGTTCGTGGTGCCGCTCTTGCCAGCGGCATCGAGCGCGAAGCCGTTGGCGCGCGCGGCCGCCCCGGTGCCTTCGTTGAGCACGCTACGCATCATGTTGGTGACGAGGTAGGTCGTGTCAGCCTGCGCGACGTTCTTCAGCTTCGATTCCGCGGGCGTCAACGTCTTCGTTCCGGTCTGCACGTGATCGATCGCGCGCAGCGTTCGCACGGCGCCGCCGTTGGTGAAGAGGGTATAGGCCTGCGCGACTTCGAGCGGCGTCAACTCGAATACGCCGAGCGTGATCGACGGATAGCCCTTTGGTGACGTGCCGACGCCGACCTGTTTCCATAGCGAAGCGATTTTGTCGAAGCCGATGCGTTCACCCACGCGAATCGTGCCGAGATTGCGCGACATCGCAAGCGCGCGGCGCAGCGTGACCTCGCCGTCGTACTCGTCATAGTTCTTCGGCTCCCAGACCTGGTCGTCAAAGGTGAACGTCGCGGGCTCATCGTTGGTGATTGAGGCTGGCGTGAGATCAGTCCACCCCTCGACCGCGGCGTGCTCGAAGGCGGCCAGATAGACGAAGGGTTTGAACACTGACCCCGGCTGCCGTCGAGCCTCGGTGACGCGGTTGTACTGCGACTGGTTGTAAGAACGCCCGCCGACGAGGGCGAGGATCTCGCCGCTCCGCGGATCGACGGCCAGCAGGATCGCCTGCGCCGGCGACTGCGGCTTCTTCTTGCGCCGCGACAGCAGCTTGTCCACATTGGCGAGACCATTGCGGATGGCATCAAGCGCGGCGCGCTGCATGTTGAGATCGAGCGTTGTGTAGACGTTCACCGCGCCTGGCTGGGTCGTCACGCCGGGGAACTGCTCGTTGACCTGTTCGCCGACCATGTCCACGAAGTACGGCGCTTCGTTGTCCACACTGCGGGCAACGACCTGAAGCGGTTCACGGCTCGCTTTCACCGCTTCATCGTCGGTGATGTACTTTTCGGCCGCCATCGCCTGGAGCACGACATTGCGGCGCTCGACCGCGGGCTTCGGATTCGCGAACGGCGAACGCCTTGCCGGACTCTGAATCACACCGGCAATGAGTGCTGCCTCACTGAGGTCAAGATTCGCGACGTCCTTGCCAAAGAAAATCCGCGACGCTTCCGCGACGCCGTGGATCGCAAACGAGCCGCGCTGACCGAGGTAGACGTCGTTGAGATACAACTCGAGGATTTCTTGCTTCGACGTACGCCGCTCGAGGACGAGCGACATCACGATCTCACGCGCTTTGCGTAATGGTGAGACGGTGCCTGACTGCAGTTCCTCGTTGAATTCGTCTTCGAGGAAGAACATGCGCGAGAGTTGCTGGGTGATGGTGCTCGCGCCGCTCGGACGGCCGCGGCTGAACAGACTCCCAATTGCGGCCGCAATGGTCCGGAAGGGATTCACCCCTGGATGTGAGTAGAAGCTCTGATCCTCGATGGCCAGCACGGCCTGCTGCATGCGCTGGGGAATCGTTGAAAGCGGCACATGCCGACGCTTTTCGCGCGCGCCCGCCGTCATCAGCGACGTCAGGAGCGGTGGATCGAGACGAATGGCCTCGGTCCGGCCCGCGCCCACGACTTCGAGCGACTGAATCCCGCGTCCGCCCGCCGGGTTTGGATTGGTCTTGGTCGCCTTTCCCGCCGGGAACGTGACCTTGATCGTCTTTCCCGCCAGTTCGCCGCTGCGGGGGACCAGCGAGATGACGTTTCGATACCCCGAGAATTCACCGGCCTGCTTCGCGGTGGGCCGGTCGGCGTACCCCAGATCGTTGAGTCGAACGATCAAATCCTGCTGTGACAGCGCCTGGCCACGTCGGAACTCCGCAGGTCTGGCGTACACGCGTGGCAGCGTGCGCTCTCGCTCGCCGTGCAGGCGCGCGTCGATCATCTTCGCGAAAGAGAGATAGCTGTAACTGAGGCTGGTGACGATGCCCGCCGCGATGCAGGCGACGGCGTACAGCAAATAGCGCGTCCAGCGGCGCTGGAACTTGATGCGCAGCATCATGCGGCCGCGCTTACGGGCGGCAGGCGGTTGCTTCGTCGTTCCTGCCAATGTCGTTCAAGTGCTCAAGGCCGAATGCTCAATGCTCAATGCCCACGACCGTTCTCCGATGGGCACTCGGCATTGGGCGTTGGGCATTGTGCCTTCTTATATCGTCATCACCCAGTGAGTTCCCGCATCCACCGGCAGTTCCGCATACAGACGGTCCACCAATGCGGGGCCGTACTTGTTCAGAAAGTACACGAACCCCACGGCTCGTTCCTGTGGCTCGCCGCCCGGAAAGGCTTGTGCGCGCGCATTCTGGAACTGTCGTCGCAGCGTCTCGTCCTTGCGCTTAGCGGCCTGGATGATCTTCCCATGGAGCTTTTTCAGATCGTCCTGCATTCGCGACAGCGTGGACCTGGATGCTCCTTCTAATGTCGGATCGATCTGCACTACTTCTTTACTCAGCCGTTCCATGCGTTGCTCGAGGGTGCGCACGGCTTCGTCCATTGACGTTTCGACCGACGGCGGGAGCTGCGCTTCGAGCACCGCGTTGAGGACCGCCTCGTCCTGCGCGCGGAGCGATTCCAGCGCGACGTCATATCGCGTGAGGAATCGGACGGCGTTGGAATCGAGCAGCGTGGCGGTAGCGCGCTGCTGAATCAGGGGCATCGGGGTGGAGAAGGCGTCGTACACGCGGCGGAGCTGACCGAGGTAGGCGAGCTCGTTCGGGCCGGCCACATAACAGACAGTGGGGAACAGCGTGTCCTGCACGATGGGTCGCAGCAGCACGCTCGGGCTGAAGTCTTCCGGGGAGGTGCGCACGCGTTCCAGAAGGGTGGCGCTCGATTCAATCCGCTCACCGACGACGAAGCCTCCCTCCTCGGCTCTGATCGGCTGGCGGCCCGCGTTCATGTGAAACAGCGCGAGGCTGCCTTCCTGCGGCGTGGCCTGTGCGTGATACCCGAGCGCTTCAAGCGCGGTTCCCGCCTCCGCTGCGAGGCGGGCGGTTTGCCCGGCCTCTTCGATCTCGCGAGCAAAGACCTGCGAGACCAGCGGTTTGGCCGCGGGATCAGA
>DATCXH010000648.1:0-2986 GCA_036565925.1 Vicinamibacterales bacterium | reverse complement strand
GACAGCGTGCCCTTCATCGAATCTTTGGTGTCCACCGCGCCCGTGTACTTCAACTCGATCGGCGTACCCTGCACCGTGGCGGACACCACAAACTCGATTGCCTGACCTTTGACCGTGCCGGTGAGATCGGCTTGCCCCATCAACTGCGACGAGTACTGGCCCGTCAGCTTCTCGCCGTCCTGTTTGAACGTCAGGGTTGGATTGCTCTTGCCGGCCGGCGACTCGACGGTGAAGATCCAGACGCCGCTCACATCCACTTTGTTCGTTTGCGCGGCTCCGACGAGGTTGATGCCGACGAGGAAGACCGCCGTGAGTATCGAGAGCCGCCCGAATGTGTTCGTCATCGCTCCCCTCCCACTCTTCCAATGCGGACCCACCGCAGCACGAATTATCGACTCTTTTCACACTGGAAACGACATGGCAAAACGGCGTCCTGGCGCGTGTCAGATCGTGGAACGTGTGGCGACTATCTGAAGTGAATGGAGGAGCACCACGCCGAGGTCGCCCTCCGCTACGCGGAGGTGGCGCGCACGTTCGGGGCCGCGCTCGAACGACTGGCCGGTGGTTACGAACGCGACCCTGATGCGCGACGCGACTTGCTGCAGGACATTCACGTCGCGTTGTGGCGCAGCCTGGCTCGCTATGACGGTCGCTGCTCACTGCGCACGTGGGTGTATCGCGTGGCCCACAACACCGCAATCTCGCGGGTGGTCCGGCCGCGGGCCGGTGCGCCGACGTTGGTCGCCATCGACGAGGACCTGAATTCGCTCGCCGAGGCCGTCGATCGCGAGCACGGCTTCGATCGGCGTCGCGCGCTGGACCGCGTCCACGCATTGATTCAACGTCTGCGGCCACTCGATCGACAGGTGATGCTCCTTTACCTCGAGGACGAGGACGCCGCGTCAATCGCGGAGATCACCGGCTTGTCGGCGGCCAACGTCTCCACAAAAATTCATCGGATCAAGCAGATCCTCGTTCGGCAGTTTTATGAGGGCACTCATCATGGCGAATGAACACGAACCGGATTTTGGTCGGATGTGGCAGCAACAGCCGCGGCGTGACCAGGCCATGCCGATGGAGGAGGTGCGCCGAAGGGCCACGGAGTTTGACGCGAAAGTCGAGCGATGGAAACTCGTCGGAGTCGTGACAGTCGCGCTGCTGATCGTGAAGAACATCTGGGAAGTCTGGGTCGATACCGACATGCTCGAGCGCGCTGGTGATGCATTGATGGTTCTCGCCTTGCTCTTCATCGTGTACCGGTTCTGGCGGCACTCACGGCCCGAACGTGTGCCCTCGACGCTGGGCCGAATGAGTTGCGTCGACCACTACAGAGCGAGGCTCGTGCGCGAACGCGAACTGTCGCACGACGCATGGGCGTATGTCCTGCCGTTCGTGCCGGGCTTTGGCGTGATCATTCTGTCGCCGGCGTTCCAGGGTCGTACCTCATCACAGGTTGCGGTGCTGATTGCGCTGGCCGTCATCATGTTTGCCGTGGTGCTGTGGATCATCGCGCGCGGCAGGCGCACGATCGAACGGGAAATCGCCGCACTCGCGGGAGAGTGATCCTTTTTCCGTCGGGTCCCGTCTATCTCACTAGCAACGATCCGAAGACATCGGGCGGCGACTTCCGCTTGAACGCCTCGCGGTCGGCATTGGCATGTGCCGATCGCGAGCCACCATCATCGGCGTGGTGCCCGCGGGGCATGTTTCTCTCCTGACAGGCCGACAGATGGATGTCTGTCGGGTCGTTGCCACGCGTCTCGAAACCATACTCTCGGTTTCCGAGCCAACCTCTGACGCCCTCCTCTCGTCCAAGGCTCCGTTGGCAAGACATCGGTGACCGAGACTATGAGCAAACCACCCGACCTCGTTCAGGGCACTCTCGATCTGTTGCTGCTGAAGATTCTGGCCCTCGAGCCGTTGCACGGCTGGGCGATCAGCCAGCGACTCAAACAGGTGTCAGGCGACCAATTGCAGGTCAGCGACGGCTCGCTGTATCCCGCACTCCACAAGCTCGAGCTTGGCGGATGGATCACCGCCGAGTGGAAGACCAGCGAGTTGGGGCGGCGCGCCAAGTTCTACTCGCTGACGCGGGCAGGCCGTCGACATCTCGAACAGGAGACCGCGCACTGGCATCGCCTCACGTCGGCGATTAGCCGAGTTCTCGCTCTGAAGGAGACCTAACGATGCGCCGCTGGATATACGCCATTCCCGCTCGTCTCAAGGCCATCCTCCTTCGGCAACGCATCGAACGAGATCTCGATGACGAGCTGGCGTTTCATGTCGCGATGCAGGCCCGCGCCAATGCCGCCGAGGGCATGAGTGACGCTGACGCGTACCGGCGCGCGCGCATCGAGCTCGATGGAGTGGAGCAGACCAAGGAGCGCTCGCGCGACGTGCTGCCGCTGCGTTGGGCCCGCGATGCGATGCAGGACGTTCGCTTTGGCCTCCGTAGCCTCCGCAAGTCGCCGCGCTTCACGATTGCGGCGGTGCTCACCGTGGTCCTGGGTGTTGGTGCCAACGCCACGATCTTCAGCGTGTTGAATCCGCTGCTCTTCAAGCCCCTCCCGTATCCCGAGCCCGATCGCATCGTCAACGTCTTCCGTACCTCGCCGCAGTCGGATCGCTGGCCGCACTCGATGGCCAACTATCTCGATCACCGCGCGCGGAACACGGTCTTCGAGCATCTCGCCGCGATCAACTGGGAAGACACGAGCCTTGCCGAGCCCGGTCAGCCGGCCGAACGACTGTTTACGCTGCGCACCACGGGCAACTTCTTTGCGCTGTTCGGCGTCGCACCGCTCTTCGGTCGCACCTACACCGACGCCGACGACCAGACGGGTGCTGCCGAAGTCGCGGTGCTCTCGTATGGATTCTGGCAACGCCGCTTCAATGGCGACCCGGCGATCATCGGACGTTCGATTCGGCTCAACGCAGGCAACACGACGGTCGTGGGCGTGATGCCGAGAGATTTCGAGTATCCGCT
>DATCXH010000364.1:0-4734 GCA_036565925.1 Vicinamibacterales bacterium | reverse complement strand
GCCGTCGCCCGGGCGCGACTGGGCCGCCTCTCACGTCGAGCGACGATGACCACCGGCAGCTTCCTGGATACGGCGTTGCCGCAATGCGATGCGATGGTCGCCAGCTACTCGCTCCGTCACATTCGATCATCCCGCGAGTCGTGGGCCGACGAGGACGTCTACGTGCCGCTCGCTGACGAGATCGATCTGCTCGAGCGAGCCGGGTTCGGTGTCGACGTGCCCTGGCGCTCCCCGTTCGCCGTCATTGTCGCGTCGCGCCAGGCGTAGACGCCAAACAAGACGCGGCCGCACGGCTAGAAAGTTGCAGCGCCGGATGGTGTGCAGAAGGCAGAGGCAACCCATCCTCCGACGACGCGCCACCCGCGAATCGTTCTCCTACTGAAGATTGCGCTGATCGCCGCACTTGTCACCGCGACGGTGCTGGCGATTGCGCAGGACCAGCAGACGGTCGAGCTTCGAAGCGCGATCTCGGCAGAAGATCCTGGCGCCCCGGATTATCTGTCGACACTCGTCGCTGCCGATCTTGTTGACGGCAATACGTACGACGTCCTCGTCAACGGTGACCAGGTTTTTCCCGCGATGCTCGAGGCCATTGACAAGGCCAGGGAACGCATCAGCTTTGAAACGTACATCTACGACAAGGGACGTGTTGGCGATCAGTTCACCGACGCGTTGGAGAAGGCCGCGCGGCGTGGCGTCGAGGTGAACATCATTCTCGATGCACTCGGCACCGGCAGCATGGACAAGCACCAATTCGAGCGGCTACAGCAGGCGGGCTGCCACATCGTGAACTTCAATCCGACCGCGTGGTACACGCTCGAGGAATTGAACTACCGGACGCATCGAAAGATCCTGGTCGTGGACGGCTCCGTCGCTTTCACTGGCGGCGTCGGCATCGCCGATCACTGGCTTGGCAATGCGCAGGACCGGGAACATTGGCGCGACACCCACGTACGCATCGAGGGTCCGATTGCACGTATCCTCGAGGCCGCGTTCTACGAGAACTTCGTCGGCGGCGGGTTCACGGTGACGCCGGTGCTGACCGAGCCCGGGCGCGCACAAGACTCGGACGACTCGGCAATGGTCGTGCGTAGCTCACCCTCGAGTGGCGCGAGCGATCTGAAGCGGCTGTATCTCCTCGCGATCGGCATGGCCCGCCATTCGATCGAAATCAGCTCTCCCTACTTCGTCACCGACGAATCCACCATGTGGGCCCTGGACGATGCGCGTCAACGCGGCGTGACCGTCCGGATCCTGGTGGAAAGCGACATCACCGATCACAAGTCGGTGAAGTACGCCTCACGCGACGCCTATGACGGCATGCTCGACGCAGGCATCCAGATCTACGAATACCGGCCGGCCATGATGCACACCAAGACGATGGTGGTTGATGGGGTGCTGAGCATCTTCGGATCCGCGAACTTCGACAATCGGTCGCTCGAACTGAACGACGAGGTCAACGTGGCCGTGTTCAGCCGCCGCCTTGCGTCACGTTTCCTTCAGAATTTCGAGAACGACCTGCGCGTTTCGCACAAATGGACTCTCGCAACGTGGCGCGAACGGCCATACACGGATCGAGTCCACGAGTATTTCTGGAGCTTCTTCGGCGAAGTCTTTTAGGGCGAGCCTGCGCGTTCCTGTCTCCGGACTCGTTATCGCGAAGCTGTAGTTCCGATTTCAATGGTGTTATCCACGGCGAAGTCCCCGGTATCCGGGCATGTATCGGAGAGGACCCGGCATCGCTGAAAGCCTCGATTTGCGGCGCGATTTGCCGAAGGTCGCGCTGGACTGCCCGACGGCATCGCGTATGTATCTTCTCGTTCCCACACACATGTGGGAAGCTCGCGAACCGCAGTCCATCATTCAGGCTGCCGAAAAGGCTGCGGCCGCCGGCAGCTTCACCTCCGCGGAAAAACTGCTGCGCGAGGCCGCTCGCCTGCAGGAGGCCAGCCTCGGTCCACGCCATCCGGACCTCGCCAACACGCTCAACAATCTCGGCATCGTCTGCGAGATGACCTGCAAATACGACGACGCAGAGCAGTACTTTCGGCGCGCCGTCAGCATCGCGAGAACCTCGCTCCCGCCAGAACATCCATTCGTCGCAACGAGCCAGAACAACCTTCGTGACTTTTGCGAAACGCGAGGCAAGACGGTGGAACCGCCCGCGCCAGCGCCGCCTCCCGAGCCGCGTGAAGACACTCCACCGGCTGCGGAAGTCAAAGCCACCGCGGCGGAAACAGAACCCGTCGCGCCAGAAGAGATACCGGCGGAAGCACACCCCACGCCCGCTACGCTGGAAAATGAACCCGCAGCGCTGGAAGAAGCACCCGCACCGCTGGAAACAGCAACCGCTCTAGACGCAGCACCATCCAGCGCACCAGATGCAGCTGCTGCAACGGGCGAAATGCCGGCGGCGCCACAAACGGCGATCGTCCCCGCTCTCGAGGATCCGGTCCTGACGTCGAAGAAGTTTTTTTATCGGATGGCGCTGGGCGCCTTAGGACCGATCGCCATGCTGATGGTGGTTCTGGCCGTCGGTCTACCGCGCCTCGGGGCCCCAGAACTGGCCGCGCCGTCACGAGATGTCGGCGCGGACGCGCCAGTTGAGACCTCGCCAATCACCGCCCCGACACAACCGATCGCTCCGCCACAGCCCATGGCGCCACCGCAGCCGACTGCACCGTCGAAGCCGGCTGCTGAAACGCCCGCGGCAATCGACTCCGCCCGGCCCATCGTCATCCGAGCGGGTCTCTGCGCCGAGATCGATGCATGGTCGTGCGATCCGGCGGATCGTCCGGTGCCGCCCGGTCCGTTGTTCTTCTACACGCAAATCAAATCGCCGAGCGCCACGACGATTCAGCATCGTTGGTATCAGGGCAATCACTTGCGCCAGGCCGTGGACCTTCGCATCGAGGCCAATCAATCAGCCGGTTACCGCACGTTCAGTCGCTATCTCATGCAGCTCGATAGCGGAGGCAACTGGAGAGTCGAGGTCAGAAGCCAGGACGGCGCGCTGCTGGACGAGGAGCGCTTCGAGGTTCGCTGAGCGCTTACTTCGTCCTGAGTGCAGCGAGATTCAAGGTTGCGTGTCGCGGGAGGACTTCGAGCTCGAACCGGCCTCGCGCGATCAGCCGTCGCACCTGATCGCTGCTGCGAAATTCAGCCACTAACGTGCGCCGCCCACTCGTGTACGCCTGGTCCATCACATACGTGAGCACGGTGTCCATCACGGTGCCCTCTTCGCTGTGCGTGTCTCTGAAGCGCTGCCGGAAGTCGCTCAACACGCGCGCAAAGGACGGATCGTCCCACCGCTCAGGACCCGCATCCAAACGCATGAAGTCGTTCAACACCGCTACGTACGATGGTGGCGCCGGCCTGCGCCAGAACGCGATGTCGGCGCCGAACTCGCTCACGTAGGTCGGGAGATACAACGCCGACTGCGCCGGCACGCGGTCACGGAGCGCCGGATTGAAACGTCGCACTTCGTTGACCGGCAGACCCGTTCGCTTCACGATTTCGGCGACCGTTATCGCGCGCGGCGTGCGCATCGCATAGATCGGTTCTTGTGGCGTGGTTGCCATCAGCGTGTTCACGATAAACGTGTTGCCGAAGACCATCTCGGAGTACAGATACGAGCGAGGACCGTAGCTCCCATAGATGTTCTCGTAGGTCTTTCCCGGCAGCTCGCGGAGATCTCGCGCCAGTTGCGATCCGACAAGGTATTGCGCGCGGACGTCCGTGGCTCCCATCCGCTCCCCGTTGATCAGTGTGCGACCGACGTTGGTCCCGCCAGCGTTGTGCTCGGAGAGCGCCGGGATGAACGATCCATATTTCGTCGCGAGCACCGACAGATACGCCGCACAATACGGTGCCTGCGTCGTCTGGTTCTTGCCTTCGATGGGTGTCGGCGAGAAATGGTTCAGGCGTTTCCAGTTCTGGTGCAACCACTGGCAGAAGCCGATGGCGTTCGCTTCCGAGCGCCGCTGCGCGCTCAGACCCGATTCGAGAATCACCTGCGCGAGGCCGATGTCGGAGGGGACACCGAAGCGTTCGTAAATCGCCCCCCATTCACCGAGGAATGCGCCGTAGCGACGGGCGTTTGGCAGCAGCGCATCACCGCGCGTCGAGTTCTGAAGAACCGGTCCCGCGGCACGCTCGAGGAGCGCCGCCACCTGCTCACGGCGATCGCCGACCTTGCGCGCCAGTTGCTGACCATCGAGAACGTGCGCCAGCGACGGGTCCTTCCACGTTGCGTGACGGGTCCACTCGCCCTTGGTTGGAAACAGCGCGAGCAGACGTCCATCGGTCGCGCTTCCGAAGGCGATCGATTGATCGGGCAGCGTGAACACGTGCTGCCAGAAGGGATAACCCGGCCGATACTTCTGCATCGCCGCGAAGTCGTCGCGCCGCCGCGCCGCCGCCACGTCGGCGGCGGTGGGCGGTGTCGGATCGATGCTCGTCAGGTCTGGCCCGATATCGCGATCGTTGACCACCTTCGACGCCGTAGCAGGAATCGACGCGGCGACCGCGACAGCGAGTGCCAGGATTGCTCTGGTTTTTGTCGAGCCCATAACCGTGTCCCCGCCGAAGCCTGTGGGCCGAAGGCGGATCGGCTCCAGTAGGCTGCAAGCAGGACGCCTGTGCAGCGACGTGCGATTCCGTTGCCTTTGACGACGACTTTGAAGCGGGAATCGCGAATCTGTGGCTGGAGGCAGGCGGCTCTGAAAACCCGCC
>DATCXH010000004.1:0-3161 GCA_036565925.1 Vicinamibacterales bacterium | reverse complement strand
TGTCTGATCGATTCGTGCCTGCAGATCGTCGAGCTCGACGCCAGCCCGTTCGGCGAGATCGCGATAACGTCGCCCGACTGCTTCGCGCAGCGATATCCATGATTCGCCGAGTTCATCGCGCAGCGCCGCGCCTGATTTCGGCGCCAGCAGCAGCGCCAGTCCGGCTCCGACAATGGCGCCGGTGATGAGACCGGCAGCAAATCCCGCGTTGGGCTCTTCTTGACGCTCGTACATGTGTGTCCCTCCTGCGTGGGTGCGTGTTCAGCGCGCTGCCGCGTGTTGCTGCTGTTGGTGCCGCGATCGGCGCCATCGCGAAAACGCTGATGCGGCGGAGGCGATACCGGTCATCAGCAGCGTCCGCGGCGCGCCCATGAACGACCCCACATTCCGCACGAGGCCGCCAGCATCGTGAAGCATCGAGTTGACTTGAGAGCTCGATCGTTCAATGGCATCAACGGCGATCCGCGTCTGCGTGGCCATATCATCGAGGCGCTCACCGAAATGGTTGAGCTGCGCGTTCAACATCACCTGCGCCCGCTTCCAGGCGACTGAGATGGCGATGACTGTGCAGAGCAACAGCACCGTCTGAACACTAACCGCAACGGCAATGACGATCAGCGCGTTCTGAATGGTGGCATCCGCTGGCATGTGTGCTCCTGAGGCCGGGGCTCAGCAGGCTTCGTGCCAGAGGTTTACGTCAGACGCGCCGTGTGGAGGTTGGTGAGCCGCTGGGATAGCGGCTTGCCGTAAAATGGTAGGTCGTTACTCAGTCGCCGCTGCGGGAGTCGCGTCCGTCTTGCGAAGCAGACGTCGGATCTCGGCGACGAGCGACTGCGGGTCACAAGGCTTTACCATCACCGCGTCGAAGCCAGACGCACGCGCCAAATCGAGCTGCTTGACGTGAGAATATCCGGTGGCAGCGATCAGGGGAATCCCGCAGGTATCCGGGCGCGCTTTGAGATCCCGCGCCACCTCGTACCCCGATTTTCCGGGGAGCTCGAGGTCCATGATGATCACGTCGGGTTTCTCGCGCACGGCTTCGGCAAATGCACTCTGCCCGTCGGACGCAGTGATCACGGTGAACCCTTCGGCGCGGAGATAAACGCCCCACACATCGAGCGCGTCAGGGTAGTCATCAACGATCAGGAGGCTTGGACTTGGCGGCACGTCTGGGAGCGGATGAGGATTTGAAGACATCGGTGACCACCGGTAACGCTTCAACTCGTATGCCAGCAACTCAACGCGATGAGAGCGTCAAAGCGCTGAATATGCTCATCCACGATCTGCGAGCACCGCTGAGCGTCGCTCAGGGCTATCTTCGCCTTTTGCAGCAGAATCGCCTCGAAGCCGAGGCGGATCGCCAACGGGCGATAACGCAATCGATGGAAGCGCTCGGCCGTATCACGCGTCTCTGTTCAGACGCCGCGGCATTCGTCGCGGAGCCGACGTCTTCGGACGCGCCGTTGCTGACGTTACGCGCCTCCGAGCTTGTCGAGCGAGTGACCGAAGCGTGTACGGCACGGTCTTCGCCACTGACGATCGATACCGGGACAGGGCTGACGGGTAAGGTCCGGGGCACGAACCTCGACGGTTTGGTGCAGTCGCTGGCGATTGTCCTGTGCGCGGTGCGACGGTCCGCCCTGAAGGAGCCGGTACGCGTCTCAGTGCATGAAGAGGAAAAAGAGGCACGGTTCCTGCTGGGCTGCGAGGACGATCGCGCGGCTCTGGTGTCAGGTCCCCCCGAGACATTCGATCCGTGGCGCGGAGGGCACGGCATTGCCCTTCCCCTGGCTTGTCGGACGATTACGGAAGCCGGGGGGCGAATTTGGACTAGTGCTGGCGGCCGGGGGGCCGTTGGCATAGCGTTACCCGAGGAGGCTTCGGCTCCATGACGGCCCGTCTCACTATCGTCGACGATGATCCCGCGTTTACCGATTTCCTGCAGACGCTGCTGAAGACGCGCGGCTATGCCGTGGATGTCTTTCATCGCGGCGCCGAGCTTCTCGAGGCATTACGTGCGGGTCTTGCCCCGCATGTGATTCTGCTCGACGTGACCATGCCGGACCTGGATGGTCTCGAGACACTGCGCGCGATACGCAGTGCGCATCCAACTGCGCAGGTCATCATGCTGTCCGGGCGTCAGGCGCCCTCGACGATCATCGAGGCCGTTCGCCTTGGTGCCGCGGACTACGTACTCAAACCGGGCGATCCGGAAGGCCTCGGCGAGATGGCGCTCGAGGCGGCGATCCGCAACGCGCTCGAGCGTGAATCGCTGAGCGCCGAAGTGCAGCGCCTCGGCGCGCAGATGCCGGAAGATCCCGATGGCGCCCAATTGTGCTGGCGTCCGTCGGTGGCGATGCGGCCGGTGATGGACATGGTCGAACGCATCGCGGACAGCGATGTGGACGTACTCATTCGTGGCGAAAGCGGCGTCGGCAAGGACGTCGTCGCGCGCGAGCTGCATCGCCGATCGGACCGCCGATCGAAACCCTTTGTGAAAGTGAACTGCGCCGCACTGCCCGCCGACCTGCTCGAGAGCGAGTTGTTCGGCCACGAGCGCGGCGCGTTCACCGGCGCCGGCACCACGCGCGTCGGCAAATTCGAGTTCGCACAGCACGGCACGGTGATGCTGGACGAAATCGGTGAGATGCCCCCAGCCCTGCAAGCCAAGATCCTTCACGTCCTGCAGGATCGCCAGTTCACACGTCTCGGCAGCAACCGCCCGATCGACGCCAACGTCCGCGTGCTTGCGGCGACCAACCGCAACCTCGAGGCGATGATGCGCGCGGGGAACTTCCGCGAAGACCTCTATTACCGTCTGCAGGTGATTGAGCTGCGCGTCCCGGCCCTGCGCGATCGGCGTGAAGAGATCATCTCGCTCGTCGAGTTCTTCCTTGCCAAGTACGCGCGCGTGTATCGTCGTCCACCACTGCGGGCGAGTCAGCTGCTGCTGGATGCGATTCTCGACTACTCGTGGCCAGGCAACATTCGCGAACTCGAGAACATGATGAAGCGGTTCGTGGTGCTGCAGGACGAGAACCTCGTACTCTCCGAGCTGGCACACGCGAAGGAAATGGCCGCAGCGTCGCACGCGCCCGCGCCGCCTGCGCCGGCACCCGCTCCGGCACCGGTGCCCGAGCCGGCGTATGCCGGAGTGGCAC
>DATCXH010000013.1:0-3031 GCA_036565925.1 Vicinamibacterales bacterium | reverse complement strand
ACGTCGAATGACGGTCGTGATTCGGCTTGCGCGAAGAGGGTGGCGGGCAGCAGACACAAACCCGCGTACACGAGCAGGCGTCGTCGCATGACGCCTTGGACACCGAATCACGTTCGATGTTCCAGCCGCACAGGCCGGCTTAGGCCCGACACTACGATGCAGATGTAGTGTCCGTTTTTAGCCGGAGCTCGTAATACTTCTTGTACATCCCGCGACGGAAGATCCACCCGCCAAGCGGACCGAGCCACCCGAGCACGTAATACATGTAGCCGAGATCCATCAGCTCGATCAGATTGCCGTCGAAGTCCCTGGCGAAAAAGAACGAGTGCCCGCGGGGCGATCGCTCCGGCTTGCTCACGCACTCGACGCCCTGGCTGATCAGATAGTCATACCAGCGCTGAAGGTTCCGTACGTTGAACGAAATATGCGTGAGGCCGACCTTGTTCCATGGAACCGCGTCCGGCGGCAATTGCGGCTGAAACTCGAAAATCTCCAACACTGCCCCACCGGGCACGCGAATCCAGCCGATCTTGCACGACGGCTGTACTCCCTGGACGTTGAAGAACGCTCGCACACGGTCAGGCGGCGTGTCGGCGACACCAACCAGTGGACAGCCGAACACTTCCCAGTAAAAGCGTACGGCTTTGTTGAAGTCCGACACCGTGATGCCGACGTGACTGAACGATCGAGCGCGCACAAAATCCTCCGCGGAGGCTGAACCCTCCGCTCTACGTTCTCAGTTCGCAGCGAATGTGCTGCGCGACCCGAAGTGCCTGCGCCGCGATCGTCAGGCCAGGATTCACCGCAGCGGACGATGGAAAAAAGGACGCGTCTACGACGAAGAGATTCTCGACATCATGCGTCCGGCAGTACGGATCCAGCACCGACGACCGTGGGTCGGTTCCGAAGACCAGCGTGCCGCACTGATGCGTGGTGTTGTGGTGGCCGGTCGAATGCGCGAAGAGCTTCGGCGACCAGTAGCCGAGTCGGGCGAGCACGCCGCGCAGCTCGTCGACGAGCTGTTGGTGTGCGCGCACGTTGTTGGGTTCGTACTGCAGCACCGGCCGGCCCCCCGGCCCGATCGTCACGCGATTCTCCGGCCGCGGGAGATCCTCGGTCATCGCCAGCCAGTCCGTCGCACGCGAGACCCACATCTGATACGCCCACAGCGGGATGTGGCGCATCTCGATGAACTTGTATCGCCACCCGTCGCCGACGACTTTCGCCATCGTCGCATCGGTGCGGCCCTGCGACTGAATCTGTCCAAGCGGATAGGGCGTGTTGGGTCCGCGCAGATAGAAGTCGTTGATCGCCACCGTCTTCTGAAAGTCGTCGGTGTTCACACTGTGGCCAACGCCCTGCAGCATCGTGGCGAGATGGGCCATGTAGCGAGTGCCGACCATGCCAGAGGAATTGGCCAGGCCGTTCCGATGTTTATCGTTGGCGGAACGCAACAGCAAGACGGCGGAGTTCACGGCGCCGCACGAGACCACGAATCGATCGGCCGTCAGCTTTATCCGTTCACCGTCGCGCTCGATCTCGAGCGCCTCCACCCGTCGTCCCGATGGATCTGTCAGCAGCCGCTGTGCGGTCGCACGCGTCAGCAAGGTCACATTCTCATCGCGCACCGCCGACGAGACGCAGCAGACCTCCGCGTCACTCTTGCGTTCGATCCGACATGGGAACGAGTTGCACGTGCGACACAGAATGCAACCGCCCGCGTCCCCGGGATTGATCAATCCGAGTGGCAACGGCGACGGGTGCAAACCCTGCCCGCGCAGCCGTTCGACAATCGCCGACATGCCGGCCGCATGCGGGACAGGTGGAAACGGAAACGGTCCGCGAGGCGGCTCGGTCGGATCGTGACCGCACTCGCCGTGGACGTGATAGAGACGCTCCGCCTCCTCATAGTACGGTGCCAGCGTCTCGTAGGTGATGGGCCACGCAGGCGACACGCCGTCCACGTGCTCGGTGGCGTAGAAGTCCTCTCGGCGCAGGCGATAGAGCACGCTGCCCCAGAACTTGGTGTTTCCGCCGACGCAGTAATGCGTGTAGGGCAGAAATTCGCTGCCGTTCCCGTCCAGCCATCGCTCGGTCGTGCGATAGCGCAGCCGCTTCCAAACGGCTTCCGGATTCCAGTTCTCCGGCTCTCGCGGAATGGCCTCCCCGCGCTCCACGACGAGCACGCGCGCACCGGTACCAGCCAGCGCGTGAACCATCGTTCCCCCGCCGGCGCCGCTCCCAACGATGACGATGTCGAAGTGTTCGGTCCGCATCTACCGCGCAACCGCCACAGGTCCGGCCGGCGCGAGGCTCGCGTAAATCTGGTCCATCACACGTTGATCGTCCATCGCGCGCTCGAGGCTCATCTCGGGCGCAGCTCCGGTGAGGATGGCGCGGTGGAAGTCTCGATACATCGCGCGGTAGCCGCGGATATCTCGAAAGCCGGGCAATGCGAGCCGCGGCACGCCACGTCCGCGGACCACCATGATCGTTCCATTGGACTCGAATGAAATCACGCCCTTGCGGCCAAAGAGCTTCGACAGCCGGAGCCCACGCAGCAGCGAAGGCACTTCTCGCGAATAGGACAAAGAGCCGACCGCACCGTTGTCGTACTCGAATGCGACCATCATGCTCTTGACGCGTCGGTCGGGGCCTTCTCGCGACGGCGTCGGCCGATAGCCATGCGCCCTGACGATCCGGGGGCCGAGGCTGCCGGCCACGTGCAGCCAGTGAATGCCCTCTTCGAAAAATGCGTCACCGCCAGCCAGTTTCTCGTCGTTACGCCAATCGTCAGCCGTCTTGATGCGGTACGCAATGGTGTTGAAATGCGCGAATACGAGGTCGCCAATCACATCCTCGGCAAGCAGCCTTCGTAGTCGCACCGCGAGCGGCTTGTAGTGATCGTTCTCGCCGATCAGCACAACACGGCGCGCTCGATTTCGTGCGTCGAGCGCCGCGCGATAGCCGTCCATCGTCGGAAACGCCGGCTTCTCCACCAGCACGTGCTTGCCCGCGGCGAGCGCCTGCA
>DATCXH010000836.1:0-5370 GCA_036565925.1 Vicinamibacterales bacterium | reverse complement strand
GCGCGCGCCGCGCGCATGTAATCGAGCTGCGGTGAGCCGAGCTCGATGAGCGGCGTGATGAGCAGCACGTCGGCCTTGTGCTCGCTGATGAAGTCGTCCACGCCAGTCTGCCTCGGCACGGCTCGCTCGAGCACCGCCAATATGCGCGTGAGCAGTCCGCGAAATGGCAGCTTTGCCAACGCCAGCACCAGGAGCGGCGTTCGTTCGTACGCGCGTTCTCGAATCTTCGGTGTCGCCTCGTAGCGTGGATCTGAATAGCGCAAATAATCGAGCCCGATCCGCAGCGCGTTCGAGAGTCGCCTATAGCGGCCCCACTGGAGAATTGGCGTGAATCCGACCGTGACCTGCCCCGGATACCGGCTCGCCAATCGATCGACCAGATCGCGGCCGCCAAGCGCTTCTTCACGATCTGCAGCGAGATGCACTCGATGTCCGCGGTCGGCGAGGACAGCGATCACCGACTCGAAATTCCTGAAGTAGGTGAAGTGACGCGCGATGAACAGCACATTCATCCGCCTACGCGCCTCCGGCGCTACGGCGAGACAGGCTCGTGTCGATGTGGTCCATCGTGCCGCCGCCACCGAGCGTACCCAGTGGATCGACGGCGCGCAGATCGGCGACTGCGAACCGTCCCGCGCCCAGGCGGTGATACGCGCGCATCGCCACCGCGACATGCGCGTGAAGCCACTTCGGATCGACGAAGAGTCCCGACGTATCGACACCGAGGCGCGGCGCCAGCCACGCGATGCTGCCACACGTGCCGACGAAGGCCTTGGCGCCGGCCACGATCTGCGTCTGCACGCCGAGGTTGTTGCGCGGCGACATCCAGGCCCTGGCGCTGATCACACGCCCGCGCGTGGCGAAGGTATAGTCGGCATGATCGTCTTCGAGCACGAGACCGGTATCGAGCAAGACGACTGGGAGCCGCTCCGAGAGCGACGCCACAGTCGCACGTAGATGCGCACGAATCTCCGGCGTATCGGGCAGCGAGCGGGCGGCGTAGAATTTCACCGCGACGTATTCCCGCGGAAGGAGTGCCGGATCGATCAATGCCGGCGCGGCCATCGTCTGGAAGCGAAGGTGCGCGTCGACGAAGCCCATCGCGCGCTGACCGGACCAGTAGAGCGTGAACAACCGGTACATCAACCCCGGATGCAGAACGTCGAAGTCGCTCGTGCCAATCCTTCTGGCGACGCGTTCGAGGATGTCGCGGTCCATGTCGCTGGGCTCGTAGTGCTTGACCACCCCGCGTGCGGCGTTACGCTTTGCAAACTCCGCTGGATCGATCTCGTCCCAGATCTCGACGTAGCGCTCCGCCACGCCCTGATACCACGCGCCAACTCCGCCGCGCGAGACGGCCACGATGCGGCTGGGATCGATGTGGAAGGCGGTCTTCAGCCAGTGGAGGAACGGCACCCAGTAGAGCGTTTCGAAGCCGACCTCGGAGAGCCACGGGCCCGCCACCAGCAATCGATCGCGCGACACGATCGTTTCGATCTCGCGCTCGATGCTCCACTCCGTCTTGTAGAAGCCCCACCGCTCCTGGAGATGTGCCTTTCGTCGCGACGCCGACCGAAGCGGACGTCGCACCGCGCGATAGGGCACCTTGATCGCATTGACCGTGTGATTGCGAGCCGCCTCGGCCAACCGACGCCCGCCGTGCCACACCGACCGCACCTTCTTGTGCGAGACCTTGTATGACCACCGCACGCCGTTCGCGAGCCAACGTACGCGCGCTACCGTTCGGCGCGCCGCGAAGCGGGCGAGATTCTCGGCGGTGACGGACCAGCTCACCGCGCCGCTCCGCCTTCGCGCAAGGCTTCGGCGCGACCTGATCCTATCGACGTGCGATCCGCGCCGGCGAACCCGAGACGCAGCACGTCGGTCGCACGCAGATCGACTTCGGTGAACGTGCCGCAGCGAAGCGCCGAGAACACGCGCTTGGCGACCTCGAGGTGATCGAAGCGGAATCCGCTCGCGTGTGAATAGAACGCCAGTGTATTCGTGCCACACAGCGGCGCAAGATACGAGAAGCCGCCATAGGTGCCCACGAATCCGCGCGAGCCGCGAATCACTTCGGTCTGCACCGCCAGGTTGTTCTCCGGCGTCATCAAGTGATCGATCGAATGCAGCTTGCCGCGCAGGCTCGGTGGAAAGTCGTCGTGATCGTCAAAACGCTGCGCGGTGTTCAACAGCACCACGTCCACACGCGACGCCAGATCCGCCAGATAGCTCGTCACGAACTGCCGGTTCTCGGGCGTCGGTGGCAGCGCCACGTTGCCATAGAACTTCGCGGCGACGTAGTGCTCGGGGAGCTGCGCGAGAATTCCCGACGGGGGCGGCGCGGGAAGCGGCGAGAACACGGAGAACGCTTCGATGAGCGTCACAGGCGTGCGCTGCAGCCAGAAGTTGTCGAACAGCTGATACATCTGTGAGGGATGGAGCAGCTCGGCGCCGCTGAGCCCGCGCTTCGCCTGCACGCGCGCCAGAATCTCGCGATCGAACGAGGTCACCTCGATGTGCTTCTGTCGCCCGCCCTGCTCGACGATGCGCCGCTCGTTGGCGACCCGGAACTCGTCGGGCGTGAAGAAGGAAAAGATCTCTTCGTAGTGCGGCGTGATGTGGCGATACCACGGCGCCGCGCCACCACGCGAGACGACGATGAGCCGATCGGGATCGAAGTTGCCGTAGGCCTTGGCCCAGGCGAGGAACGGAATCCAGTACAGCAACTCGAAGCCGGTCTCCGACAGCCACGGCCCGAGGATGATCGGCTTGCCGCTGCGGCCAAGCACCGTCACGAGTTCCCGTGTGTCTTTGGCTTCCCTGAATTCCGTGCCGGCAAGTGTCTTCGCGGGATCACGCTGACGTCCAGCCTTCGGCGTCAGCGTGGATGCGGCGATTGGCGTCGCCTTCTTGCGCCGTTTCCCCGCCGAGATGAACTGATCCGTAACGCGCTGCTTCACCCACCGCAGGATCGACAGCTTCTGCCGCTCGTAGCTCTTACGAATACGGTTCCGTGTCCGCTTGCGCCACGGTTGCGTACGTAGATGGATCGAGAGGAGGCACGCGAGCGGGAACAGCAGCAGATACGCGAGCGCCGCACCTGCCCCGGCGCGTACCCGAGGCGGCACCGGCATCGCAGCGACCTGCTCAACGGCTTCGACAAATCGCGGCGTCGCGGCGGCTGTGCGGCCGAATGGACGGACAAAGCCCTCGACGAATCGCGCCGCCTTCGGGTCGCCACCGCCGTGTCCGGCAAGTGCCGCGGCCAGCTGCGGCACATGCTCGTCGAGACTCCGCGACACGCGCAGCACACCGGTGTCTTCGTCGAGGAGATATTGCAAGTGCAGCGTGCCTTCCTGGTTGTTCTCAGAAATCTCCGGCTCGAGGACAGTGAACACGGGCTTCCCGACGACGGCCGCTTCGATGAAGGCACTGGTGTTGATACCGACCACCGCGGAGCTGTAGTAGAGCGAGTCGAAGTAGTCCTCCTTCGCCTCGGCATCGACAGGGTGAGCACCCCAGAACGCAACGTTGGAATAGCCGGTGAGATCGACGTGCTTCCATTCATCCAGTCGCGCCGGGTGTGGTCGAACCAGGATGCCGATGTCTTTCAGCCGAGGGTCGGCACTGCCGCGCACCGCCTGGATCCAGCGCTCGGTGAACGCCGGCTCGAACGTCGTGCCCCTGAACAATGACGAGCAGACATACAGGATGTACGGACGATCGGACCGAAGACCGACGCGGTCGCAGAACGCCTGATAACCGAGCGCCGGCGTCCGATCGAACCACTGGTCGTAGCACTGCGCGCCCGTCACCACGACGCGATCGGCGGGAACGCCGTGCATCTCGATGGCTTCGGTGCGCTGTTTCTCGTTCCAGAGGATCACCCGCTCAGGGAACGTACGGAGCAACGCCTTGCTCGAGAGGTGATCCCAGCTCGCCACGGTCAGCACCGTTCGCACGCCGAGCCGCTGTGCCGCGGCGAGATGATCCAGCTGCGGTGAACCGATATCGACGAGCGGCGTGATCAGCAGGACGTCGGGTGACTGCGATGAAATGAATCCTTCGATCGCGCTCACCCCGGGAATGCCACGTTCGAGAAATCGCAGGATGTCGAGAATGCCCGACGGACCGCCGAGCCACGACCCGAGGCTCGAATCCGCCAGTCGCACGACCATGCGCGGTGCGCGATCCTGCGCGCGCTTCCGAAAGTGAATCGTCTTTGCGTAACGAGGATCGAGGAAGCGGAAGTAATCGATGCCGAGTCGGAGCCGCCGCGCGAGCTCCGACCACGCGCCCGCATGGCGATTCGGCACGTCGGCGAGCGTCACGTTCGGATAGCGGGCCGTGATCCGCTCGACCATCTGACGGCCGCCCATCGCTTCTTCACGATCGGCCGCGAGCACGACGTGATGGCCGTGCGCGGCCAGGCCTTCGATCGCCGATTCGAAGAGCCGCAGATACGAATAGTGCCGCGCGATGAAGAGAATCTTCAGTGGCTATACCTCGACGACCGGCGCGCCCTCGGGAAGAACGACGCGGCCGTTGCCCACGGCAACGTCCTCCACAACCAAACGGTCCGTCGCCGGACGATACGCCTTCGCCACCGCCACACCGGGCACGTGCGGCGCGACATCGTTGCGAAGGAAGAAGGCGTTGGTGCCAGTGGGATCGCACACCACCAGGCGATAGCCCTTGCGCCGCGCCAATTTCTCGAGCGCGGCCAGCGACGCGCCGCGATAAGTCCTCGGGATGTCGTCGAGGGTGGCGTGCTTCGGAATCGTCACTGCCCGTTCCGCGCCGAGACCAGCGTTGTATTCGACGACCAGCACACGTGGCGATACGACCGACAGCGCGTCGAGCACCCAATAGTCGTAGCTGTCGATGTCAATCGACAGGAGATCGACCTCACCCGTGAACCCGTGATCGCTGAGTAGCTGGTTGATGTTCTCCGGCGAGACCGCGGTCGCGACGCCGATGACGCCGGAGTTGTGAGCAAAGCGCGCGCGCAGACTCTCAATCGCCTCGGGGACGATATCGACCATCAGACCCGACCAGCCGCATTCATAGGCGAGCAAGGCGGCGTTGCCACCGCTCCGTCCACTGCCAATCTCGACGAAGCGAGAATCGGTGACGCCCGCATGCTCGAACAGCCCGACAATGATGCCGTCCTCCTCGTTCTGCGACCACAGCCGGAATCGCTTCGCGGACACATCGTGCGGCGGCGACATCGGCAGCCGGGACAGATGCATCGACCGCAGCACGGCATTCAACTGTCGCGCGAACACGACTCGCCACTTCTGTTCGGACTTCACCTTGTCGGTCAGCGAGTCGAACGCGTCCTGCCAGCGCTGCTGAATCCGCTCG
>DATCXH010000019.1:0-7362 GCA_036565925.1 Vicinamibacterales bacterium | reverse complement strand
CCGCGCGCCGCTCCACGTACGAGGGGAGCGTGAATTCGCGGTCGGCCCGCTCGCGCTCACTGTGGCGCAACTCGAGGACCTGGAGAACGTGCCGGCGGTCCGCCTGTTCATCGAACGGGTCCGCGATGTGCAACCCGACTTCCAACTCTCGGCCGACAACGGCGCTGCGGTGACCACCATCTGTCAGAAGCTCGATGCGTTGCCACTCGCCTTGGAGCTCGTCGCGCCGTGGATGAAGACCTTGACCGCCGAGCAACTGGTCCGGCGTCTCGATCGCAACGTGCTGCTCTCGCCAGTCGCGGCGCGTGATTTACCAGAGCGGCAGCAGACCATGAGCGCCACGATCGCGTGGAGCTATCGACTGCTGGGGCCCAGGGAGCAACGAACGTTCCGACGCCTCGGCGTACTACGTGGCCGCTTCCGTATCGAGGCGGCGGCCGCAGTCCTCGTCGATCCGCACGGGTCGCCGCTCACCAGCGGCGACATGCTCTCGGGGGTCGCCGATCTCATCGACAAGAGTCTGCTTGTACGTGCCGAGGGGTCATCGAAAACGCGGCCGCGCTATCAGATGCTCGAAACGGTGCGCGCCTATGCGGCGCTCGAGCTCGTTGCGGCAGGCGAACGCGACGCGGCACTCGAGGGACTCGCCGCCTATTGTGCACGTGAGGCCGGAGCGGCACGCACGGGACTGGTCGGTCCGTCGCAGGTCGAGTGGCTCGACCGCGTGCGCGACGATCTGGAGAACTATCGTGCCACGCTTGATTGGTTGATCGAGCGCGAACGCGCCGTCGAGGCCGCCGACATCGTCTGGAATCTGCTGTTCTTCTGGTTGATTCGCGCGCGCGGCACCGAAGCGCTCCAGTGGTGCGAACGCGTCCGACAGCTTCCACAGGTGCCTGCGGCCGCCGAAGCGAAAATGCTCGTCGCGGGCTCGGTGATGTCCTACACGCAGGGGCACGTCGCACAGGCACGCGAGTGGTTGACGTGTGCCTTCGCCCTCGGGTCAAAGGTCGCGCCTGACACGCCCGTCGCTATCGCGCCTGATGTCATGGCGATGGCCGAAATTCTGTTCGGGCACGTCGAGCAGGCCGGCGGCAATCAGCAAGCCGCGCGTGAACGATTCAGATGCAGCATTGACCAGTTCCGCATGCTTGCGAGTGCGTGGGGCATCGGGAATGCCCTGATGGGTCTGGCGAGCGTGTCACTCGCCGCGGGGGACATCTTCACCGCCCAGGCGCTGCTCGACGATGCGACGTCAGCACTGCGAAGCGCAGGCCCATGGTTCCTCAATCTGCCGCTGTACATTCGCGCCAACCTCGCCGTGCAGCTTCGCGACGCCGACGCCGCGATCCAATACGTGCGCGAAAGTCTCCTGTGCAGTCGCGCACTTCACGACAAGTTCGCGTTCGTCTACGCCCTCACGCCACTCGCCGCGGCCGCGGCATTGAAAGGCCACGATAGCTGGGCGGCGAGCGTACTGGGCACGCGCGACGCGGTGACCGAGCAAACCGGCGCATCGGCCGTCGACAAAACGGTTCGAGAACTTCGAGAAGAGACTGAACAGCAAGTCCGGCAACGACTGGGCACTGAAGGCTGGGCACAGGCGTACGAAGCGGGCCGTCGCGCCTCGATCGATTCACTGCTGGACGACATCGACGGACATTCATCGGACATCGTGAGCAACTGAGCCGCCTGCGCTCGCCTGTGGAACGTCCGCGCGATAGCGGCGAGGGCCTTCGCCTTTGGCGAGGGGCCTCGCCTTCGGCGAGGGCCTCGCCTTCGGCGAGGGGCGGAATAATCCAGAAGGTCCTCCGATTACCTACCTCAGAGGACCACATGACCCCCACAAGACTCACAATTGCGGCACTACTTTCGCTGAGCGCGCTGGCTTGCGGAAGCGACAACTCATCACCATCGACTCCGTCTCCGGTGCCCGCGCCCGCCGCGCCTGCGCCCGCACCCGGCGGAGCAACATCGGCGGTCACCATTCCGCGGGGCGCGGAAGTGTTGGGGAATCGGGCGTTCATGCCCGACGAGCTCGATATTGCGGTCGGGACCACAGTGACGTGGACCAACACCGATTCGGAGGCTCACACCTCGACCTCGAACGGAAGCGGCTGGAATTCCGGCACCATCGCGCCTGGCCAGGGATTCTCGTTCACGTTTCAGACGGCTGGAACCTTTGCCTACCACTGCGCGATTCACCCCGGAATGGTCGGAAGCGTGGTCGTTCGGTGATGCGTATGGAGACCTCGAATCCCGTGCGTGTGGGCGCGTTTGCGCTCGACCTCTCCGCGCGTGAGCTGCGCGACGGAACGTCGTGCATTCGCCTCCAGCGTCAGCCATTCGAGATCCTCTGCGCACTGCTCGAACGGCCTGGTGAGGTGATCACGCGAGAAGAACTGCGGAAGCGCCTGTGGCGCGACGGCCTGTTTGTCGACTTCGAGCACAGCCTCAATGCCGCAGTAAAGCGATTGCGCACAGCGCTTGGTGACGATGCCGTGCGGCCAACGCTTGTCGAGACGGTGCCGCGCTGCGGTTATCGTTACATCGGCGTGACGCACGAGGCGCAATGGCCATCGCGCCTCCGCCTCGTCGTGCTGCCGTTCACCACGCTCAGCAGCGGCATCTGGTGTGAGTATTTCAGCGAAGGTGTCACCGAGGAGCTGATCGTCCAACTGGGAGCCGTGAGTCGCGGCGTCGAGGTCATCGCACCACGATCGTCACGATTCGAACCGCGCGACCTGTGGCGAGCCCGCGACATCGGGACATCACTGCACGCGGGTTTCTTGCTCGAGGGAAGTACGCGGCATGACGGTGACCGTGTCCGAATCACCGCTCGACTCGTGAACACGTCCACCGAGGTGCACCTGTGGTCGGAGACCTACGATCGTCTGCTGTCCAGTCCGATGGCGGTGCAAGCGGATGTCGGGACGTCGGTGGCGCGGGCAGTGTTCAAGGAACTCCCCGCACTCAACTCGTGAATCGGCGGTGATGACATGCAGTTTGCACTCGTCCTCCTGGCGATCTCCGGCGCCATCATCATCGCTGCTGGCCTGACGATCGCCGCGCTGCTCGATCGCCTGCGCGGTCTCGAGCGACAAGCGATCACCGATCCGCTGACCGGCGCGTTCAATCGGCGCCACTACGAGCACTGTCTTCAAACGGCCATCGAGCGGCGCACACGTTTCAACGAACCCGCGTCCCTCGTGGTCTTTGACGTGGACCGCTTCAAAGACGTCAACGATCGATTCGGCCACACCAGCGGCGACGCCGTTCTCAAGGCGCTTGTCGTCCTCGTCCGGCGGCGAGCCCGCTCCCTGGATCTGCTGTTTCGGACCGGTGGCGAGGAGTTCGCGCTCCTTTTGTCGGGTGCGCGCCTCGATGAAGCGATTGGATTCGGCGAGGAGTTCCGCGCGTCCGTTGCCGCGTCGCGGCTGCTTCACGGCCATGTCGTGTCAATCAGCGTCGGCGTCAGCGAACTTCGACAGGGGCAGTCACCGCTCGAGTGGCTGCTGGAGGCAGACCTCGCGCTCTATCACGCAAAGAATGCGGGACGGAACCAGGTCGTTGGAGCGGCGGCGAATACCGGTGGCCGCGACGTTCCGCGCCTATTTGGCGTATCGCAAGCGGTCGCTCACGGCCCCACCCTCAGCGACTGCCGCCATCGGGCAGCCGCCCGAGCCTGACACGCTCCTGGCCCCCTAACATCCGAGCCACGCCGAACCGAGAAGATACCGGGGGACGTGTGCAATGAACAACGGCGAACAAAAGGATGTGCGAGTGGCGACCATCGGGATCTCTGTGACCATCAAGGGCGAAATCAACGGCGCTGAAGATCTGACGGTTGACGGTCAGGTCGAAGGCAAAATCGAATTGCCCGAACATACGTTGACCATTGGCCCAAACGCGACGGTCATGGCCGACATCAATGCAAAGGTCGTGACCGTGTTTGGCACCGTGATCGGGAACGTGGTGGCGCGCGAGAAAGCCGACATCCGCAAGACCGCGTCGATCGAGGGCTCTCTGGCCTGCGGCACTCTGGCAGTCCAGGAAGGCGCCAAGATGAACGGCAGGATCGAAACCAAGAAGCCCGTGTCGGCAGCCCGTACCAAGGCTGAGATAGCGGCGTAGTCTTCCGAGTCGATCTGGTCCCTCCTCGATCGTCGTCTCAATGAAGGCGAGAATAGGAGGGACCATGAATATTCTGCTCTGGGTACTTCAAGCTCTATTGGCAGCGGCGTTCCTGGCGCATGGGCTGATGCTGCTCATGCCGCCGGCTGACATCGCGCCACTGCTCGCGGCCTCGCTGCCCCGTGGATTCTGGGTGTTCCTCGGCTGGGCGGAAGTCGCGGCTGCGGTCGGCATCACACTGCCTGGCGCCGCACGAATCCAGCCATGGCTCGTGCCGCTCGCGGCGGCCGGCATCATGTTCGTGATGGTGTCGGCAACGATCTGGCACGTCGTGCGGGGAGAAATCAGCTCCGCGATGATCACGTTGGTGCTGCTGGCCATGTCGACCTACGTCGCCTACATGCGCTGGCGTGTCTACCCGATCCGCCCACGATCGGCGGCCATCAGCGTGTAGGACTCGCTGTCACTATTCTGGTCGGCCGACCTGCGGCCTCTTTTCTTGCACGCGAGGCGCTCCGCCGAGTACAGAATATATATATGGTTCCCAATACATCTCGCGTCGGCGACACCCAAGCTGCGCTCGACGCCATCCGCCGGATCGTGCAGGCGCTCCGCGAGACGTCGCGCTGGTCCGAGCGGCAAGTCGGACTGAGCGGCGCACAACTCTTCGTGCTTCAGACGCTGGCCGATGCTCCGGGCATCTCGGTCAACGAGTTGGCGGCACGCACGCACACCCATCAGAGCAGCGTCTCAATGGTCGTGAGACGGCTGGTTGCCGGCGGCCTCGTCCGTCGCGCTCGTGCCGGACATGACGGTCGCAGCGTCACGCTGTCGTTGTCGGCGCGAGGGCAACGCGCCGCCTCGGACTCTCCCGATGTCCCGCAGGGACGCCTGATTGACGCCATCGAACAGTTGACGGCCACACGACGGCGCCAATTGGCTGCAGCGCTGACTGACGTGGCGAAAGCCATGGATACCGCCGAACACCCGCCTGCGATGTTCTTCGAGGAGCGCAGCCGCGCACGACGCCGGACCGCCCATGCGTAGTGCACCGGCAGATGCAGTAGACACCCTCGGCGACTTCACAGCCACGAGGCGACTGCTCCTCGTGGCGCCAGTAGCGATGGTGATCGGACTCGTCGGCGCGTTCCTGGCCAAAGGCCTGCTCGCCCTGATTGCCCTCGCCACCAATGTGTTCTTTTTCGGCAGGCTCTCGACGGCGAATGTCACGCCGGCCGACGCGCATCTCGGCGCATTCGTGATCCTCGTGCCCGTGATCGGTGCCCTGATCATCGGCCTCATGGCGCGCTATGGATCGGAGCGCATCCGCGGGCACGGAATCCCGGAGGCGATTGAAGCGATTCTCATGAACGGCAGTCGAGTGCAGCCGAAAGTGGCGCTCCTCAAACCACTGTCGTCAGCAATCTCGATTGGCTCGGGTGGTCCGTTTGGCGCCGAGGGTCCAATCATCATGACCGGCGGCGCGTTCGGATCGGTCATCGCGCAGTTCTTTCATCTCACGAGCGCCGAACGAAAGACGTTGCTCGTCGCTGGCGCGGCCGCGGGCATGTCGGCCACGTTCGCGTCTCCCGTTGCGGCCGTCCTGCTGGCGGTCGAACTGCTCCTCTTCGAGTGGAAGCCGCGCAGCTTCATTCCAGTGGCTCTGGCGAGTGCAACCGCCGCGGCGGCGCGGCGCTGGTTACTCGGTCTCGGACCGCTCTTCCCTGTACCTCCACACCCGTCCTTCGTCGGTCTCGCTGGACTCGCCGGGTGCGTCATTGCCGGCCTCCTCGCCGGTGCGCTGTCGGCGACACTCACAGCGGCCGTGTACGCGGCCGAAGACGCCTTCGCAAGGTTGCCGTTTCACTGGATGTGGTGGCCGGCGCTCGGCGGTCTCGTCATCGGCATTGGCGGCTGGTTCTTCCCCGAGGCACTTGGCGTCGGCTACGACACGATTGGCGCACTCGTTCAGGGCGATGTGGCGGCCCGCATGATCGTCGGGATTCTCGTGGTGAAGGCCACGATCTGGTCCGTCTCACTCGGATCGGGAACCTCGGGCGGGGTGCTCGCGCCGCTCCTGATGATGGGCGGAGCGCTCGGTGGCATCGAGTCGTGGGTATTGCCCGATCTTGGTGCCGGCTTCTGGCCGCTCACCAGCATGGGAGCGATTCTCGGCGGCACGATGCGCTCGCCGCTGACTGGCGTGGTGTTCGCGCTCGAGCTGACACACGACGTCAACATGATGCTGCCACTGCTCGTCGCGGTGTCGATGGCCCATGCCTTCACGGTGCTCGTGCTCAAGCGATCGATCCTCACCGAAAAGATCGCCCGCCGTGGCTATCACGTCAGCCGCGAATACGCCATCGATCCACTCGAGATCCTGTTTGCGCGTGAGGTCATGCGCGGCAGCGTCGTCGCGCTCCCAATCGGTGCCTCACTGGAGCGGCTCGCCGCACCGGTGCGAGTCGATGCCCTCGGCGGTCCACAACGTCTCTATCCGGTTGTTGGCACTGGTGGAGCACTGGAAGGCGTGGTTACTCGCTTCGATCTGCACGAGCTCACCACTCGAGCCGCGAGCGATCCGACCGTCCGCCTCGAGAGCATCTTGCGCAAGACACCCGTCGTCGCACATCCCGACGAACCACTTCGCGCCATCGTCCACCGTATGGCCGAAACAGGGCTCACGCACTTTCCCATCGTCGAACGCGGGCCCGATCGGCGCCTGCTCGGCATGATTTCGCTCGAGGATCTCTTGAAAGCGCGCGCACTGAATCTTGAAGCCGAACAGCGAAAAGAGCGCGTGATGCGCGTTCGCGTGGCGTTTCCGTTTGCGCTCGGGCGGACGTCGGCAACGGCCGGACCGGGCGAACCGTAACGGCGATTACCGCACTGGTGGACCGGTGCTCCGTTTGCGCCACTCACTTGGCGACGTGCCGACGGCTTTCTTGAACGCGCGGCTGAACGCCGCTTCGGACTCGTAGCCAACGCGATCGGCAATCGTCGCAACGCCGTCGGTCGTGCTGCGCAGATCATTGGCGGCCAGCTGCATTCGCCAGTTGGCCAGATACTGCATTGGCGGCTGGCCGACGTAGTCGGTGAAGCGCTCGGCCAGAGCCGATCGAGAGAGCCCCACTTCATGCGCCAGCGACTCGAGCGTCCACGCCCGCGCCGGACTGCGATGCAGCGCCGTGAGCGCGCGTCCGACGAACGGCTCGCGCAACGCGGCCA
>DATCXH010000025.1:0-8897 GCA_036565925.1 Vicinamibacterales bacterium | reverse complement strand
TATACGTACGAGCCAAAGTTCAAGCTTTGCAAGCGTTACCGATCCGCTCAGCCGACACCGCCACGTTGACACGCGACAGCAACGGGAAGTCACCGAATCGTACCGGGTTGTCGGAGGGCGATTTGTGTGAGTCGCTGACTGTGGTATTCCAACTCCGAATGGCGGACGTCATCAATGGGACGAGCAGCCGTTGGACTGTGCGATACCTTGAGTCTTGATATTCGGCGGCGTTCAATGCCCCGCTGTCGCCTTCATCTGCACGATCGAGAGCAGAGCAGCGGAACGGCTTCGGTAACGCTCCAGTGAATAATCAGTCAACAATTCGCTCCCCGACGCCGGATACCAATTGGATCGCACACGAGCTCAGGCACGAATAATCAACCGGGTAGTGAACCTGCATCGATCGAACCTAATTGGCCCAAATCGAACGGGCTCCTCAGCCAGCCTTTCGAGCGTTCGCGGGTGTGACGCGATCGTCTCCAAAATGTCTCCACGAATCGGGTCGACTCTGGAGGAGTCAGGAAGGAGACAGCGAACTCAACTGGGTTTCGTAATCATCTGAACATCAATGCGTTGCGACCACAACTCGCACGCCGTCAGGTGATTACTTCGACGCGGTGAACCGGGTTCGAGACCCGTCACCCGCCCCACAATTCCTTAGAAAAATTCAGCGAATTCTGACGGCTACACGCCGGCCATTAATGGTCGGGGTAACGCCTGGGCAGCACCTGAGTTCACCCTGGGTCTCCGCAGGCTTCGGCTCCGCTGCGTCACAGCGGGGTTACTCGCGACTCGCGTCGCAAGGCCGAGGCTCTCGCAATCCTCCGCAGCAACGTTGGTTTTTCGAGCGAGGACCGCGTTCGCGGGGCCCGGTTCGCGGCCGCAGAGAACTTCAAGCCTGTGCGGCGATCCCTGTCACATCGTGCCCTGATGCGGCGCTATTTCCAAGACACGTTAACACCCGTACGCCACTGCCTGCCAAAGCGCGGGCGGGTGAGAATCACAGCGCCATGTTCACGACGCGCGGCGACGCGTGCGTTGCCGAGACAACGCGCCAAACACTCCACCGAGACCAAGCAGCAACAACGAGGACGGTTCCGGTACCGACTGCGCAGGACGGAACAGCCATGCGCCGCGTTCTGGTGATCCTGGATTGACCAACCGCCCGCTCACCCAATCATCATGTGTGTCGCTCAGGTTGCCGCGGCTGGCGATGTCTATACCCTGCACCGCATCGATCACTTCAGGCAGATATGCAGTGTTGCGATCGATGTACGTGCCGTCAGCCGCCCAACCAATGACCGCGCGGTAAGTGTCCGTCGTGACAGTTGGCGTGAACGCTGCCAGGAACCGCGGCGCCCACGTCGAGTCGGCAGCTTCGACGGTCGAACCAATAAAGAATGTCTGACCATAGGCTGGATCGTAGAGTTCGCGGACCATCCCCTGTAGGCCCGTGACGTCCATCATCAACTCCATCACCTGACGTGTCGTGGCCCACGTCCAGCCCGCGAGCTCCACACCCGGCAGATTCGCCGTGCAGGCGGTGGCACCGTCCGTCGCGCAGACGGTCTCGTATTGGGAGTGATGGTAACCAGTGGCCTCGGCGACTTGCGCCCACTCCGTCCCGGTTACGCTTTCCACGTAGGCCACGCTCAACGGCAGCGCCCCACCGTCCCGCGCACCACAGAGCAGCGCCAAGACGAGGACGCACAAGACCGACAGATAACAACGCATCCGACGTCCCTCCGCGCAGACGGATCCGCGCGCTGCTGTGCACACTCCGTACCGATGGATATGCGGTCCGCGTCCACGTGTTCATCGGCACCGTGGACACCTTGTCTCTTCTTAAGTTGTGGATTATGCCGAGACAAGGCGACTTACTCGGCATCTGTGAGTCGCGACTTACCGCGCTTTCTTTCGGCGGACGGGGCTCTGCTTGATCGTCTTCGATTGACTCACCGTACGCGTCTGGTAGGGCGCGACGTTGCCTTCGATCACTGCGGTCCACGTGTCGCTGCCTTCATCGAGCACGGTGACATCGCAGCGCGTGAGCGTGACGGGCTCGGTTCGTGAACTGAAATCCACCGACTCCGCGACCACCGCTGAGGTTGAGCGTTGGCGGCGGCGGTTTACGCGGGGCCCGAGGTTGATAGTCACGCGCAGAGAGAGACCAAGAATCAATCCAATGAGCACGAAGCAGCCAGTGAGCGCCGCGAGGAGCACGAGGATTCGCTTGGGCGTGACGATCGTCGATCGGACCGTGTCAACGGGTTTCGGTAAATCGCGGTTGCAGAACCGACAGACAATCGCCTCGGTCTGAATCTCCTCGGCGCAGAAGGAGCAGCGCTTCATGGCGTGCGGATCCTAAGGCAGCGCTGGACGTTGGCCCCAGTAAGGCAGGCCGACCTCCGGACACATGAGACTCTGGAATCCCCGACGGGGCCACGCCCGCGATCCGGATCGAATCAGAACGTAGATGAATCGTTCTCTGGTGGCACCAGAACGGCTCTCGGCCAAGGCCCTTACGTCTTGGTCGTTGGTTGTGTCCACATATGCCCGCAGGCGCGGCAATTGAACCATTGGATCGTTCCCACCGGCTCGCCGCCTTCGAGGTCTTTACTACCGCAGCTTCTACAGAACTGTTGTGGAGGCGGTAGGCGTGCGGGTTGCCGAGCTGAGATTGTCGGGGAGAGCATGAACCCGCTGATTATGCTGGCAACTACCGGTTGAGCGATGTGCTGTTTCGGACAGTCGGCATGCAGGGTGACACGGACGCCAGCCACATCCCACGCCGCCAGGTTGGGGCCATCGTCGGATCGCTCGCGGCAGTGACCCTTCCCCGTCCTCAGTGCGCATCGGTCCTCGCGACTCGATCGCCGCTCTCGTCCACACTATCACTCGATGGCATCACTCGGCGCGCCGGTCTCGAGCATACGATCGCTCGAGGCGTCGATTGCATCGAACGCCTGACGCGCAGACTCGTGCTCACCGATAAGCGTCCACTCGTCACGCTTTCGGCCATAGGGCTGGACGACGCGATAACCCACACGGTCCTCCCCTGTCACAACCGGTGATTACGCTCGCTCGATAGTGACGCCCCTCGCTCCAGGCCACGAGCTCCACTGCCCCCACTGCCATCGTTGGCATCCGGTCTACCAACCTCACACCGAAGGGACCGTCGCCACGCGCCTGATGTCGTATTTCGATTGCAGGAGTCTGCGTTACTTCGCCGGCTTCGTCGGTTCGCCGAGCCGACATGAGACACGACCAGCGGCACGCAAGCCGCTCGACGGGCGCTTTTAGATGAAGTCGGCACACTGAAAGGTGCTGGTGAGATTTTCACGTACCGAATCGAAAGCGCACACGATGTATGTCAGGTGGGTAGCCGCGTCCCTCACGGCGTGTGGACTGGCGTTCGGCACGCCTCTCGTCGATTAAGCGCCTCGTCCCACGCCTTCGACCGCGGCGTTAGCGCGCGACGCGTCGGGGAGGATGTCCCTTGGCGGTTCGAGCAGGTGTCCGCTTCGTCTTGCGAGAGGCCTTCGGAGTGACTTCGTGCTGGAGTTCCGCGAGTGAGCCGCGCAGCGTTTGTAGAACGTCGGATCCGGCTGGCGTAATCCGATAGACGCGCGCCTCGCGTGAGCGTGCCGGCTCCGCCGCGCGAATCCATCCGTGACGGACCATGCGAGCCAGGAGCGGATACAGCGTGCCTGGACTCAGTCGATACCCGTGCCGATGCAGTTCCTCCAGCATCCAATGCCCGTACACCCCTTGCTCCTCGGCGTGGTGCAGGATGTGGATCTTCCAGAACGCAAGCAGGAACTCGCGGGTGATGGCATCGCTCATGTTCGGTTCGCCTCTACTCCGCCGGCTTGGAGGACGGCGTGCTCTCCTTTGCGTGCACGGCCGTACCTGGTCGCAATTCATCGGTACCGCGCTCGGCGACTTCGTCGCCGGCCTTGAGATCACCGAACACTTCCACCAGCGGTCCTGCAGTGAGTCCCGTTCTGACATCCACCCACTCGGTTCGACCCTCACGCACACGAATGACGAACGTGCGAGCCGTCGTCGAGCCCAGACTGGTACTCGGGACGAACAGCGATGGTCCCGCGCGCCGGACAGGCCACTGCACCTGGCTGAATGTTCCGGGTGCGAGACGACCATCGGCGTTCGCCACGTCCAGTTCAACCGCCATCGTTCGCGTCGCGACGTCGACCGCTCGTGCGATGCGCGCCACTCGACCAGTGAAGCGTTGTCCGGGGTAAGCGGACACGGAGAACGGAATGTCCGCGCCGGTGGTCAATTGGGTGGTATATGCCTCGGGGACCGGCACGACGAGACGAAGCCGATTGTTTTCGACCAACCGAAGCAACGGGGGTGCGGACGTACCGCTTGACGGACCAACCAGCGCACCGGGATGAATGTTGCGCTCGGTGATGACGCCCGCGAATGGCGCGGTGATGCGCAAGTACCCTTCCACGTCTCGAATCGCATTCAACGCCTGACGCATCGCTTCAACGCTCTGCTGCGCCGCAACGACCTGGTTCTGACTGGCGTCGGCGCCTTTTCCTGCGACGAGCACATCGTTGCCAGCGACAACACCTGGCGTGGCGGATGCGGCCTTCAATCGCTCGAACGTGCTCTTGTCGGCATCGGCTTTGGCTTGTGCCACCGCGAGTTGGGCTTCGGCGGCCTGCAGCTTCGACTGAGCTTCGGCCCGCTGCGCCACGAGCTCTGGCGCTTCGAGCGTGGCCAGGACGTCTCCTGCGCGCACGCGCGACCCACGATCAACAACAATTGTCTTCACGAACCCCGTCACTCTGGGGAAGATGTCGACCGACTGATACGCACGCAGCTCGCCTGGCAATGAGAGCTGCACGTCGAGGGGCCGCTCGCTCACGCGCACCGTCGCGATCGTCGGCGGGCCCGCTGCAGGCGCGGTGGCGGTACCGGTTTCGGCCTCAGGCCGGCTACACGCCGCCGTTGTCGCGATGATCGCGACGCCGATTCCACACCATGAACATCTCCTTCGATGACGTGCTTCCATCCCTAGCCTCGTTCCGTCCGATGCCGGCTCTCTGGGTCGTCCGGATCCAGGGACGGCGACACGGCGTGAGCCGACTGTTGCGCAAGTGAATAGACCGAGGGCAACACGATCAACGTGGCAAGTGTCGCCATCGCGAGACCACCGATGACCGCGCGGCCGAGCGGGGCGGTCGCCTCGGCGCCTTCCCCGAGCGCCAGCGCCAGCGGAAGCATGCCGGCAATCATCGCGCTGCTGGTCATCAACACGGGACGCATACGCGCGCGCGCCGCGTCGATGCCGATTCGAAGCGGAGAGTCGCCGCGTTGACGAGCGTCCTCGGCGAAGGTGACCAGCAAGATCGCATTGGCCACGGCGACGCCAATAGCCATGATCGCCCCCATGAACGATTGCACATTCAATGTCGTGCCGGTCGCCCGCAGGATGAGCGCAACACCGGCGAGCACTGCAGGGACGGTCGACACCACGACCGCGGCCAATCGAAACGATTGGAAGTTGGCCGCGAGCAGGAGAAAGATCACGATGACCGCAACGATCAACCCGGCGGCAATATTCCTGAACGTCTCCTCCATCGCCGCGAGCTGGCCACGGATTGCCACCGTGGTGCCTCGCGGTGGTGTGCCGGCACGCTGGATCGCGGCGTTGACATGATTCAGGGCCCGGCCAAAATCTTCTCCCGCGACGTTCGCGGTCAAGGTGACCATTCGCTGTCCGTTGATGCGATCGTATTCACCGACGATCGTGGTGTTCTCGATCCGCGCCAGGTCCCCGAGCAGCGCCTGCGAGCTCTCGCTCGACACCGGCACGACACGCAGGTCATCCAACGTCTGCATCTGCGGCTGCGGCACCTGCACTTGAACCTGGAACGCGATCCCGGTTCGCGGATCGGCCCAGTAGTTGGGCGCCACGAAACGGCTCGACGAGGTTGCCGCCGCGAAGGAACGCCCAACTTCGTCCACCGTGACACCGAGCTGCCCGGCCATCTGACGATCGACGTCGACCTGAATCGCGGGATAGTCGAGCGTTTGCCCGTATTGCAGGTCACGCAACGACGCGATGCCGGCGAGTTCGTCGTGCAGCCTGCCAGCGAACGTCCGTGAAGCAGCGAAATCGGGCCCCATCACCGCAATCTCCACCGGAGTCGGTGCGCTGAAATTCATGATGCGGCTGACGATGTCGCCCGGCTCGAAGGAGAACTGAGCGTCAGGGAACCGTTCGTGAAAGGCGTGCCGGAGTTTCTCCTGAACGACCTCGAGCGGTGGCGCGTCGGAACGAAGAGCGACTTGCAGAACGCCTTCGTGCGCACCGCCCGTCCAGAGAAAGATGGTGTTGATTGGATAGGACGAAGGCTGGACGCCGACATACCCCAGTGTGATGTCTACACGATCCGCGCCAGCTTGATCGCGAATGGTATCCAGCACCTCGCGGCCGAGACGCTCGGTCGCCTCGAACTTCGTACCCGCAGGCGCACGGAAGCGCAACTGAAAGGCTTTCACGCCGCTCGGGGGAAAGATCTCGCGGCCAAGTGTCAATCCTGCGGTTGCAAGTATGGCAACCGAAACGACCAGATAGATCGCGACCACGAAGCCGCGCAGCGGAGCGAGGCGCTCGAGGAACGCAGCCAGCCGGTCGCGTAGACGTTCGACCCAATCAGCCTTGTGCGATACATGTGCCTGCTGATCGCGGCGCTTCCCCAGCCACCAGACGGACAGGACCGGAAGCAGCGAGCTCGAGAGCAGGAACGACGCGATCATCGCGAATCCCACCGCCAGCGACAGTGGCACGAACAGCGACCGTGACACGCCGGTCATGAAGAACGACGGTACGAACACGGCCACGACCGATAGCATGGCGAGCAGGCGTGGCGTGATGACTTCGGCGCTCGCGTCGAGTACGGCACGAGCGATGGGCGTGCCTCGCGCGAGGTGCGAGTGAATGTTCTCGATCGCGACCGTCGCCTCGTCGACGAGGATGCCAACCGCGAGCGCGAGGCCGCCGAGCGTCATGATGTTGAGCGTTTGACCCGCGCCCCATAACGCCACGACCGCAGCAAGCAGCGCAAACGGAATCGTGATGACGACGATGCCCGCGCTGCGCCAGTCGCGCAGGAAGATCAGCACCATCAGTCCGGTCAACAGCGCACCGAGGATCGCCTCGCGAATCACCGATCCCAACGCCGCAGAGACGTTGACAGACTGATCGAGCTCGTACGACACGGTGATGTCATCAGGCACGAGTGCCTGGAACCTGCCGAGATTCGCCCGCACCTCGCTGACGACACTGAGCGTTGACGCATCGGGCCGTTTGGTCACGGGGATGTACACGGCTCGCCGGCCGTTCACCAGCGCGTACGCAGTCGGGATGTCGGTGCTGTCGGCAACGGATCCAACGTCGCGAATTGAAATGGGCGGGCCAGCGCCGGATCGAATCGGCAACGCAAGCAGATCGTTGATCGTCCCAACGACCGAATTGATTGGCGAGATGCGCGTCACATCCCCGACGTTGACGCTGCCGGAGGGCATGATCACGTTGCCCGTGCTGACCGCACGAATGACTTCATCCGGCGTCATCCCATACGAACGCAGCCGCTCGGGATCGACGCGAATGACAATGGTGCGCTGGCTTCCACCAAACGGCGGCGGAGACGTCAGACCTGGAAGGGTCGCAAACTGCGGACGCACGCGGTTGAGCGCCAGATCCTGAATCTCGCCCAGGCTGCGGGTATCGCTCCTGAAGACGAGATATCCCACCGGCACGGTGCCGGCATCGAAGCGCATCACGAACGGGCCGACGGTGCCAGGTGGCATGAAGGCCTGCGCGCGATTGACGTAGCCAATCGTTTGCGCAAGCGCCTCCGACATGTCCGTGCCCGGATGGAAGGTCAGCTTGAGGAGCGAGGTGTTCTGAATCGACTTGGACTCGACGCTCTCGATGCCGTTGATGTAGAGGAAGTGATACTCGTAGTAGTAGGTGATGTAGCCTTCCATCTGTGCCGGGCTCATGCCGCCAAACGGCTGAGCGACGTAGATTACCGGCAGGTCGAGATCCGGAAAGATGTCGGCCCTCATTCGAGTCACCGCGAAGACCGCGGTGAACGCCACGAACGCCATCGCGACGAGCACCGTGATCGGCCGACGGAGCGCCGTGCGAATCAACCACATGATTACTGCACTCCTGAGGCGCGAAGCGTGTCGATGAACGAGCCGAGTGTCCCGCTCGCCGCGGCCTTCGCCAGCAGCGCTCGCCAGACATCCACGCGTGCGACGGCATTCAGATACTCGGCCTGCACGAGCAGATTCTGTGCTTCGGCAACTTCGACGATACTGGCCAGCCCGTTTTCGTAACGTGCGCGAGCCTGCATTTCACTCTGCTGGGCGGCGGCGAGTTGGATTGGCGTGTTCTGCGCGATGTCGCGAGTGGCGCTCACCATCGCCTCTGCAACGCGTTCCTCACTGGTGATCTTCAGCAGGGTCTCGTCGTAGCGAGCCGCCTCCGCGCGCGTCAGGGCACCAGCCGCGGCACGCCGTGCGCGAAGACTTGCGAAGTCGAACAGATTCGGAAAGACGATCTGTACGCCGGCGGCCCAGTTCGCCCGCTCGAATCCAAGGCCTTGAGTGCCGCCGAAGATCACGTCGGGAGTCGCGCCTGAGCCGCGGGCAAAGAGGCTGGATTGGAGCAGCACACGCGGGCGATCGGTGGCTCCGAGCACCGACTCCCTGGCCCGAGCGAGATCCACGGCGGCTTGTCCAGACTGGATGAGCGGATGCTGCAAACGGTCCGGGACCGGAGCGGTAGTGCCTGTGGGCGCGGCCTCAATTAACGCCGACGCGTTGACAGCGACCGGCCCGTCAAC
>DATCXH010001184.1:0-18624 GCA_036565925.1 Vicinamibacterales bacterium | reverse complement strand
CCAGTACTGGCGCGGTCGGCTTCGGCGGCTCGGCCTTCTTCGGCGCCGGCGCTTTCTTCGCGCCGCCCTTGGCTGGAACCGGGTGCTCAGCGAACATGTCGCCGCTCGGCAGCGAGATGTTGCGCTGACGGGCGACACGCTCGACGAACGAGCGCGCGACGACTTCTTCGATCGTGCTCGACGCGCTTTTCAACTCGATGCCGTGGTCGCGCTTCAACAGCGCGAGTACTTCCTGGCTCGTCGTGTCGAGCAGTTCCGCGACTTTGTAAATCCGAACCGTTGACAAATTGAGATCCCTTGTCCGCGGAGGCTGCCGCCTCCGCTCTACGCCTGCTCTTCGCGATTGACCTCGGTCGATTCCTCCGCTGCGGGCGACTCGCCGGGTTCACTCGCCTCTGGTGCACTCGCGGTCTGCGCGGCGCTGTCGCCGTCGCCAACTTCGAGGGCGCCGAATTGCGCCTCAACCTCTCGCCGTTTCTCCTCTTCGCTCTTGATATCGATGCGCCAGCCAGTGAGCTTGGCTGCCAGACGCACGTTCTGCCCCTTCTTGCCGATCGCCAGGGACAACTGCTTGTCCTCGACGACTACCTCCATCACGCGTTCTCTGTCGTCAACGATGGACACACGCTGAACCTTGGCCGGGCTCAACGCATTGGTGACAAACACCACCGGGTCCTCGGACCACTCGACGATGTCGATCTTCTCGCCGCGCAGTTCGCGGATGATCGCCTGGACGCGCGTGCCCTTCATGCCGACGCACGCGCCCACCGGATCGACGTCGCGCTCGCGCGAGTAGACCGCAACTTTGGCTCGATCGCCGGCCTCACGCACTGCGCCGCGAATCATCACCGTGCCGTCGTAGATCTCGGGCACTTCCTGTTCGAACAACTTGATGAGGAGCGCCGGATCGGTGCGCGAGAGCAGAATCTGCGGGCCCTTGGCGCTGCGGTTGACGCCCTTGATCACCGCGCGGATCCGCTCGCCCGGTGTATAGCTTTCGGCGCGCGACTGTTCCTTGCGCGGCAGCACCGCTTCGACGCGCCCGATTTCGACGACGAGATCGCCGTTCTCGAATCGCTTGACCGTGCTGTTGATCACTTCTCCGACACGGTCGTTGTACTCCGCAAACACATTGTCGCGCTCGGCCTCGCGCACCTTCTGGAAGATGACCTGCTTGGCCGTTTGCGCCGCGATCCGCCCCAGCACGTCGGTGCGCTTCGGGAACTCGATCTCCATGTCCACTTCCGCTTCCTCGCCGTAGAGTTCCTGTGCCTCTTTCAGCGAGATCTCGGTCGCGTCGTTGGTGACCTCGGACACGATGTGCTTGATGGCGAAGAGATCGACCTGACCCGTCTCCTGGTTGAAGCGCGTCTTCAGGTTCTCGTTCGTCTTGTAGTACTTGCGCGATGCCGTGAGCACGGCATCTTCGATCGCGGTGATGATCGTCTCGGACTCGATGCCCTTTTCCTTGGCGAGCGCCTCGATCGTCTGCATCAACGGGTTCTGCATGGTCTTTTACCGCCAGCCCACATACCGGGACTCGGCCTACGAGAATTCCACTTCCAGCCGGCCGCGCGTGATCAATCGCAGCGGCAGGTGGTGTCTGCGCCCATTCGGCGCTTCGAGCAGCACATCGTCGTGTTCGACGCCGAGCAGACGGCCTTCGAACGCCTTCTGGTTGTCCACCGGCTCGCGCACCACGATCTTGGCCAGCCGTCCGGCGAAACGCCGGTAATCCTCCACGTTTCTCAGCGGCCGATCCAGTCCAGGTGACGACACCTCCAAGGTGTAAGTGAAGGGCAGTGGATCCTCGACGTCGAGGATGGTGCCGAGCTCCCGGTTGATCTGCTCGCAGTCCTCGATGCTGACGCTGTCCTCAGGCGTTGCCGCTGGCCCCGGCCGATCGATGAATACGCGGACGACATGTCCGCTCGTTTCCCGGCGGCTCTGGATGTCCCAGATCTCCAGTCCGCGCGACCGTGCCACGCGCTCAGCTATAGCCCGAATATGCTCCAGCGGCTGCATCGTCCGCCCTAAATACAAAAAGTGGGCACGAGCCCACTTGGAGTCTTCCTCCGAATAGGTAACACACAAGCGTATCACGTCCGCAGCTGCGGCGGGATCCGTGACGTTTTCAACTAGGAAATGGCCGGTCGGACGACGAGATCGTAGCCTCGGCTGGCGACGATTTCCGCTTGAACGAACTGCCCGGGTGTCAACGCCGATGGGTCGCAATCGGTGAGGTAGACCTGGGGGTCGATCTCCGGAGCCTGACCTTCAAGCCGCCCCCGAAGGACGAGATCATGCTCGGCTGCCGGACCGTCTACGAGGACCTTGACCTGCTGGCCGAGTCGCCGGCGGTGCGCACGCCTGACGACCTGCTTCTGTAGACGCATCACGCCGGCCTGACGTTTCCGCTTGAGTGGGCCCGGCACGTCGTCGTCGAGGGCATGGGCTGAGGTGCCTTCCTCGTGCGAATAGGTGAACACGCCAACATGGTCGAACTGGATCGTCTTCACGAACGATTCGAGCTCGGCATGATCGTCGGCGGTCTCGCCGGGGAAGCCAACGATGAACGTGGTGCGAAGGGTGACGTCTGGCACGCGGGTTCGTATACGGGCAAGAAGCTTTTCGTACGACGCACGTGTGCCGGGTCGTTTCATTCGCTTCAGGACGCGATCCGATGCGTGCTGCAGGGGCAGGTCGATGTACCTGCATACCTTCTCGCTCTCGGCCATGGCATCGAGCACGTCGTCACCGATCGTGGTGGGGTACAGGTAGAGCATCCGCACCCACTCGAGGCCGTCGACGCGATTGAGCGCCCGTAACAGACGCGCGAGCGAACCGCGCTCCCCCTGGTCTACGCCGTAGAAGCTGGTGTCCTGCGAGATGAGCAGCAACTCCTTCACGCCCGACGCTGCGAGCCGTTCAGCTTCCTGCACGACCGACTCGATCGATCGACTGCGGTAATGACCGCGCAAGGTCGGGATAATGCAGAACGCGCACTTGTAGTCGCACCCTTCCGCGATCTTGATGTAGGCGTAGTGTCGCGGCGTCGCGAGTAGGCGCGGTGTGTTTGAGTCGTAGAGATAGTCCGGAAGATTCGCCACTGCCTTCTTCGCGCCACCAAGCGTCACAACCTCGCCGTTGGAACGAAGGAGCGGGACAGCGTAGGGCGGGTCCTGTTCTTTGGACCCGCCTGCGCCCGCGATGGCGGCGACGATAGCCGGGACTTCCCCCGTGCCGAGAATCGCGTCGATCTCCGGGATCTGCGCTTTCAGCTCCTCGCGATATCGCTCCGCCATACAGCCGGTGACGATCAAACGCCGACAGGCACCGGTCTTCTTGTGCTCGGCCATTTCGAGGATCGTGTCGATCGACTCCTGCTTGGCCTTGTCGATGAACGCACACGTGTTGACGACGAGCACGTCGGCGTCGGCGGCGTCGCGGGTCAGGCGATGGCCGTTTTTCTGGGCGAGGCCCAGCATCACCTCGGAATCCACGAGGTTCTTGGGGCAGCCGAGCGACACCATTCCAATTTTCTTCACGTCAACAGTTCTCAATGCTCAATGCCGAATGCTCAATTGTGCCCCCAAGACCCTTTGAGCATTGGGCATTGAGCCGTGCATTGTGCATTCTGCTTTGTGCTTTGTTCTAGGATACACATACCGCCATGCCGACCGTCGATCACGCCGATATTTCCACGCTTCTGAAGGGACAGACACCAGTTGGGACGCGCGTCACCGTTCGCGGGTGGGTACGCACCCGCCGCGACTCCAAGGCCGGCTTGTCATTCATTCACGTCCACGACGGCTCAGGCTTCGACCCGATACAGGTCGTCGCGCCAGCCCAATTGCCCAACTACGAGGGCGAGATCAAGAAGCTGACATCAGGATGCGCCGTGATCGCGAGCGGCGTTCTCGTGCAGAGCCAGGGGCAGGGCCAGTCGGTCGAAGTGCAGGCCGATTCGGTTGAAGTCGTCGGATGGGTCGATGACCCCGACACGTATCCGATTCAGCCGAAGAAGGCCTCGTTCGAGTATCTCCGTGAGGTGGCGCATCTCCGCCCGCGCACGAACACGCTGGGGGCGATCGCGCGCGTTCGCCATTGCCTCAGCATGGCCATCCATCGCTACTTTCACGAGCACGGCTTCTTCTGGGTGCACACGCCGATCGTGACGGCGAGCGATGCGGAAGGCGCCGGCGAGATGTTCCGCGTGAGCACGCTCGACTTCGCCAACCTGTCGGCGATCCCGCGAACTCCCGAGGGCCGAACCGACTTCAGTCAGGACTTCTTCGGGCGCGAGGCGTTCCTCACGGTGAGTGGTCAGCTCAACGTCGAGACGTACTGCCTGGCACTCTCGAAGGTCTATACCTTCGGTCCGACGTTCCGCGCCGAGAACAGCAACACCAGCCGCCATCTCGCGGAGTTCTGGATGGTCGAGCCTGAGATTGCCTTCGCCGATCTGAGTGCCGACGCTGATCTGGCCGAGTCGTTCCTCAAGTACATCCTGACCGCGCTGCTGAACGAGCGCGGCGACGATTTGAAATTTTTCGCGGAACGGATCGACAAGGAGTGCGTCGCGCGTGTCGAAGCGTTCGTGAAATCACCCTTCGAGCGCATGTCCTATACGGATGCGATCGCGGCGCTCGAAAAGAGTGGCAAACAGTTCGAGTTCCCGGTGCGCTGGGGCATGGACCTGCAGTCGGAGCACGAACGCTGGCTGACCGAGGAGCATGTCAAAGCGCCGGTCGTCGTGATGAACTACCCGAAGGAGATCAAGGCGTTCTACATGCGCATGAACGATGACGGGAAGACAGTTGCGGCGATGGATGTGCTCGCACCCGGCATCGGCGAGATCATCGGCGGCTCACAGCGCGAAGAACGTCTCGAGCATCTCGATCGCCGGCTCGCTGAGCTCGGTCTCGATCCGAAGGCGTATTGGTGGTATCGCGATCTGCGCCGCTACGGCACCGTGCCGCACGCCGGCTTCGGCCTCGGCCTGGAGCGCACGATCATCTACGCGACGGGAATGGCCAACATCCGCGACGTGATTCCGTTCCCGCGTACGCCCGGCCACGCGGCGTTTTAGAGTTCAGGTTCGAACGTCACGAACGTTTGCTCGAGTCGCGCACGAGCCTTGACGCAGCGCGCGAGGACGTTCACCGGGTCGCCGGTATCGGCGACCTCGAACATCAGCGTGCCGTCGTAGCCGATCTTCTGCGTCTCCATCATCGCCACGTCCCAGTCGATCGATCCGGCATACGGCACGAGATGGTCGTCGCGCTTGCCGCCGTTGTCGTGCACGTGCGTGGTCAGGAGATGGCCCGAGACCGTCTCGATGGCCTCGTCCAGATCGCCCATCAGGTGCGCGTGGCCGTAGTCGAGGCAGATGCCGACGTCGATGCCGTCGAGTTCATCCTCGATGAGATGCACGAGCGCTTCGGGTTTTGACAGTGCGTTGGGAATCACTTCGAGCGCGAGGCGCACACGCGCTCCGCTCGCTTTCTCGAACAGCTCCTCGACGGTCCGGCGCGCGAGCTCCGGTTGGTTGTCGTTGGCCGCTACGCGCTCGGTAACCGGCGCACCAAGATGTACGACGAGATGGCGATACGGAATGTGTTTGGCCAGCGCGATGGCGGCTTCCGTCTCCTGCAACGCCGTCTTCCGGCTCGCCTCGTCTCGGGACGCGTTCGAGAACGGGTCAACCCACTTGCCGCCCTTCAGCGCGCCGACGATCGGCGCGTGCACCGAGTGAAGCTCGAGGCGCGTGTCGGTGAGCCATTCGGCGAGTTCCGCAATCGCCCGTTCATCGCGATAGTCGAAGTGCGCGCGGGTGGCGAAGAGCTCGATTGCCTCGAAGCCGTGCGCCGCGATGTGGACCAGGTGCTCGCGACTCAACCGGTGCTCGTGAAACAGATGTGTCGAGATGCCGAAGCGGTTCATAACGACAGAATGCACAATGCCGAATGCACAATGCCAAATGCTCAACGTCGAGCATCTGCATGGCGCATTGCGTCTTTATCGTAGTTCTTCCAGATGAACGCCGAGCAGGTCTCGTAACCGGGCGAATCTCGAATCCCGCTCCATGTTGACGCGCACGTAGTTCAAGGTTCGCGGTATGTACTGGATGTAGACGGGATTGCCCCGCGTGATCGTCTGGAACCCGAACGTGCCGAGCGCTTTCAGATTGCGCTGCAGCGCCATCAGGTCGAAACGACGACGGAATTCGCGCGTTTCGACCGAAGTCGGTCCGCCGGCATGAGTACCGCGCAGCGCCAAGAAAAAGGCGATGAGATCTTCGACCTGCTGCTCGGTGAAATCCATGTACGAGTCGCGCAGCAATGACACCAGGTCATAGGTGTCGGGGCCCATGCGCGTGTCCTGGAAGTCAATGATGTACAGCCGTCCTTCGTGCAGCATCAGGTTGCGGCTGTGATAGTCACGATGACAGAGCACCCGCGGCTCTGCCGCGAGCTCCTCGACGATTCCCGCGTACTCGGCCGCCAGCGCCTCACGCGCCGCCGACGTCAACACGGCGCCACGGTAGCCTTCGAGGAAATGCCTGGTGAAGAACTGCAACTCCCAGGTCAGCTTCTCGACATCGAAGGCAATTCCGTACGGGACGTAATCGGGTGACGCGAGCTCGGCGCCTCGCCGCTGCAGCGTCTCGATCAGTGTCACGGCCTCGCGATAGAGCGCTTTGTGCTCAACGAAGGATGCCGCGCCGAGGTGCGCCTGCAGCGTCACGTCGCCGAGATCCTGTAACGCGATGATGCCGAGCGGGTCCGAGTGTCCGAGGATCTGCGGAACTGGGACCGGCATCGAGCTATAGAGCCGCGAGACGTTGGCGAAGGGCAGGCGCTCGAAATCGATGGCCTGCGGATGTACCGCCAGGACCTGCGTCGGCGCGTTGCGCATCAGCACGCGGAAATATTTGCGGTCTGACGCGTCGCCGGTCAGCGGCACCACCGTCGCCACGTGAGCGGCCACTCCGGTCTCGGTGAGAAATTGATCGATACGCGTACGAACGTCGCTTGAATCTGTGGTCGTGGTCATCGCTCAGAGCGAGGCAACGGCAAGGCCGTCGATTCGACGCTCGCCAGGTGCGAGGTCGCCGTCAGCGACGCGGATCGTGACCCCATGCCACGAGGTGTCCGACGGCACGCGGACGCCGTCGGTCACGACACATTCCTGCAGCATCGCCCCGGCCTCCACCACCACATCGTCCCACAAGATGGACCGCTCGACGCGCGCCGTGCCATCGATCTGTGCGTTCGATGCCGGCATGGGGTGCGGTTCACGATCGCCGAGGCGCAGGGAAGTGTCGAGATAATCCGCGGGCGTGCCGATGTCGAAGAACTCGGCCGATGTCCTGAACAGGCGGATCGATCCAGGACGGCCGGTGATGAGCGATGTGTACAGCGTGCTCGTCTCGAACGGCATGTTTTCGGGCACCGATGCGAACGCCGCCGCTTCGACGACCTGGACGCCGATGAAGTGAAATGCGTTGTCGGGTGAACCGCGCTTCGCGAAACCAGTGAGTGCGCCGCTCGCGTCGGCACTGAGCCCGCTGTACTTGTCGCGTTGCGTGTTCGGCACGACGGCCATCGTGACGAGTGCGCCCGATTGCCGATGGTCCTCGACCAGCGCGCGAACGTCGAGGTCGGTGAGCGTGTCGCCGTTGACGATCAGGAACGTCGATCCGAGGAGCGGGATCGCACGGTGAGGACCGCCGGCCGGACCAAGCACCGGGACCTCCCACGAATAGCGCACGCGGATACCGAAGGCATGGCCGTCGCCGACGAGTCGCGTCAGCGTGTGCGGCAGATGATGAAGGTTCAGCACCGCATCGGTGACGCCGCTGGCGGCGAGCGAGCGCAAGATGCGGTGCACCAGGGGGACCCCGGCGACCGGGAGTGCGGCCTTGGCGCGCACGAGCGAAAGCGGACGGAGCCGCGTGGCCAGACCGGCCGTCAGGACGAGCGATGGGACCATTCGTCCTCGAACATCATGTGCGCGCCATCGAGCCCGAACTGGTCACGACGCGCCAGAAACAGGCTGCGATACGAGTCGAGGATGAAATCGTCCGGTGTTCGGCCGAGTGCGCACGCGATCGCCATGATGGCACGTTCTCCCCCTTCGATCTCGATGAACGTACCGATCGGCGTTTCATCGAGTGCGATGGTGGCGTCCTCGGCAGCGAATTCCTCGCGGAACTTCTGATAGCGGAACCACACGTGCATGCCGAGCGATTCGAGCACGTGGGTCAACACGTCGCCGTCGCTGATGACGGTCTCGTGTTCTTCACGAGTCTTCATCGGGCCCGGTTGCACCGGACCTTTGAAGGTCAACAGGCTGCGCCCCGAGTCGATGCGGATCCGCAGCGCACAGCCACGGCGGCGCAGTGTCTCGTCGTCGGTGTCAAAGAGGGCGTCTTCCTGGAGCCGGCGGCATTTGAGTGGAAAAGCCCCTGCCGCGATGATGGCCGCTCGTGCTTCAGGAACGCTCTGGACCAGCAGCTTGATCTCGCGCTCGATCATGAGGGGCCAAAGATTACTCCAAAAAACAAGGCCTCAGGGTTAATTCCCCTGAGGCCTTGTCCAGAGTTCGTGAGATCTACAGGTTATTCCTTAGTAACGGATACGAAGGTCTCCTGACCGTCTCGCAGCACGCGCAGGAACGCGGTTCCACGTGAGGGGACCTTGCTCAGTTCCCGCTGTGCATCCGTCGCCGAGGCGATCGGCTCGCGACCGACCCGGACGATCACGTCTCCCGGGCGGAGGCCGGCGCGCGCCGCCGGGCTGCCCTGATCGACGTCGGCAATGAGTGCGCCCTTGCTCGAATCGAGCTTCAGCTCGCGCGCATCCTGCGGCGAGATGTTCTGCAGTCGCAGACCGAAGCCCGTGCTGGTCGCCTGACCGGTGTCGTCGCCGCGCTCGCGATTGCGCGAGGTCAGATTGTTTTCCGCTTCGAGATCGAGCTCGTCGACGGTGATGTTCACCGTCTTCTCCGCGCGGTCGCGAACGATGCGTACTGGAACGGTGGTGCCGGGCTTGGTCGCGACGACCATCTGCACCAGCTCGTCACGGCTGGCAACGGGCTTGCCGTTGAAAGCGAGGATCACGTCGCCGGGTTCGAGTCCGGCCTTGGCGGCGGCGCCGCCAGGCGCGACAGTCTTGACGACCGCGCCCTTCCGATCCTTCAAGCCGAACTCGTCAACGGCATCACGCGAGATGCCTTCGACGCCGATGCCGATGCGGCCGCGGGTGATCTTGCCGGCGCGCAGCTGCGGGAGCAGATCGCGCACGGTGTTGATCGGGATCGCGAAGCCGATGCCGATGTTGCCCGACTGACGACCGTCCGCGATGATGGCGGTATTGATGCCGATCACTTCGCCACGCACGTTGAGCAGTGGACCACCCGAGTTGCCAGGATTGATCGCCGCGTCAGTCTGAAGGACCTGCGCCGAGCGGCCCTCGGCCACCGTGAACGGGCGCTCCTTGGCGCTGATCACGCCGACGCTGACTGTGTGGGCCAGGTTGAACGGATTGCCGATGGCCATGACCCAGTCACCGGGCTGCATCTGCGACGAGTCACCAAACTCGATCGCCGGCAGGGTGTGATCCGGCTTCTCGGTCAGCTCGATGAGCGCGCTGTCGGTCAGCGGATCGCGGCCGATGATCTTCGCATCGTATTCCTGATCGTCATCGTCGCCGTAGAGCGACACCTTGATCTTCTGCGCGCCCTCGACAACGTGATTGTTGGTCAGGATCAGGCCCGACTTGTCAATGATGAAACCAGTGCCGGCTGCCTGCACCAGTTGATCGCGCTGGCGCTCCGGCCGACGGCCACCACCGGGGTTGGCACCCGACGGACCAAAGAACCGATCGAACAGATCGTTGCCGCCGCCGAAGAAGTCACTCAGGTCCTGCGTGCGCTGGCGCGACTCAGTCCTGATGTTCACGACGGCCGGGCTCGCATGTTTCGCGATTTCCCGGAACGTTGTTGCGGTGACGGGACCCGTGAGCGGCGCGCTGTTCATGGCCGGCGCCGCAACTGTCTGCGCGGATGACTCCGGTGACAGTCCCAGCCGCGACGCAATCACCAAAGCCGCTGCCGCTGACGTCATTGCAATGAGCAATGCGTAAAACCACGTAAATCTGCGGTTAGACATCATGCCTCCCAAACCCTATTTCCTCTCTATCCTGTCGGACGGGCTGGCCGTCGTTTTGGACGGGCCTCCCATTATTGTCGAACAAAACTCCCCATCTCCACAGGGCGTCATGACGACGCCCCTACAACAACGTCACGACATCCCGTTGGCTCGGGCCGGTGACCGTGGCCTCGTGCGCCGCGCGGAACACATTCACCTCGGTGCGCACGCCGAACGTCTCGAAATACACCCCTGGCTCGACGGTGAACCCCGTGCCCGGAATGAGCCGTCGGTCGTCGTGGGTTTCGTAATCATCCATGTGCACACCGTTCCCGTGGACGTTCTCGCCGAGGCTATGTCCAGTGCGGTGCAGAATGTGTTCGCCGTATCCTCGCTGCTCGATGACCTGCCGCGCCGCGCGATCGACTTCCCATCCGTAGAGGTCACGCCCGTTGCGAGCCGCGTCTTCAACCAGTTTCACTGCCGCGTCCCGCGCGTCCGCGATCGCGCTGAATGCCTGCGCCGTTTCCGATGGCACGCGTGAAGCCGTCACGCCCACCCATGTGATGTCAGCAAACACCGCGCCGGGTGCTCTGGTCTTGCCCCAGAGATCGAGCAGCAGCACCTGATCGGCCGAGATGGGGTGCCACTGTTCAACCGTTGGTAGATAGTGCGGATTGCCGGCATTGGCGTCGACCGCAACCACAGGTGCCGAATCGCTGATCAATCCTTCCTCGTCGAACCACTGGACCATCTGCTGCTGCAACTCGTACTCGCTCAACGCACGCCCGGCACGCACCGCGGCCGCGGCGAATTCGAAGGCGCGATCCTTGATGCGGTAGAGCGCGGCCGACGCGACCTGATGCGAGGCCAGCTGGGCGGGTGTCCACGCAGCCTCGAATTGTTGGACGAGGTCTCCCGAAGAAAAGATTTCGACGCCTTTCGCGCGGACAGCCTCGGCCGTGCCGGCGTCAACCCGAGACAGATACGGAATCGCACACATCGGCGAGTATTCCATCGCCACGCGTCGCATTCCCTGCAGCAGATTTGTCAAACCAATGTCCAGCTGTTGCCGTCCCGCATACACCGTTTTTTCACCGGGTAATTGATCGAGGTTGTGGCGCTCGATCGCGTGTACAAGACCGCGAGGACGACCGTGTGCTGGAATCAGGTAGTACCATCGCCGCGTCGTCATATGTCCGCCGCCGGTCAGTCCGGCAAGACGCGAGGCGATCGGGTTCGAGCCATGAAAGTCGTAAAGCAGCCATCCATCCAGGTTTGCTTTGCGTAAGGCGTCCTGTACAGCGGCCACATCAATTTCCATAGCGTGCAGTATACGGCCCGGTTCCTGCTCGTTATGACGCTGTTCGGCGCCTGGCGGTCGGCCTCCTCCCGGGATCGGCGCGTGAACGCGCGAACGCCTATAATCGACCCTGCCGCATTCGTTCGCGAGACTTATGACACAGCGACTTTTCGTTGCCATTCTCGTCGCCGCTTTAGGTGCGGCGATCGCGGCGCAGCAGCCACAACCGGCTGCGCAGACGCCCGCCGACCAGCCTCCGGTCACGTTCCGGGTCGAAGTGAACTACGTCGAGGTCGACGCGTTCGTCACTGACGCGCAGGGCAATCCGATCACCGATCTCACGGCCAACGACTTCGACGTTCTCGAGGACGGCAAGCCGCAGAAAGTGTCGGCCTTCTCGCTGGTCAACATTCCGATCGAACGCGCCGAGCGGCCGTTGTTCGCCGGCAAGCCGATCGAGCCCGACGTGCAGACGAACGAACATCTCGAGGGACGCATCTACCTGCTCGTCCTCGATGACATCCACACCGACTTCACGCGATCGCCGCGCGTCAAGGCCGCTGCGCGCCGATTCATCGAGCAGAACTTCGGCACCAACGATCTCGCGGCCGTCGTGTACACGGGACGCTCGGACGCGTCGCAGGACTTCACCAACAATCCGCGTCTGCTGCTGCAGGCGATCGACAAGTTCAACGGGCGGAAGCTGCGCTCGGCGACGATTCAGCGTATCGAGAGCGCGCGCACCAATCCGGACACCGGCAACCTCGAGCCAGGCGACGACATCGAGCAGATGGATCGCGCTTTCCGCGCTCGTTCGGTGATGAACAACGTCCGCAAGCTGGCCGAGTTCATGGCCGGCGTTCGCGGCCGCCGCAAGGCGATGCTGCTGATCGGCGAAGGCATCGACTACAACATTTTCGAGGCCACTGGCGTACTCGGCTCGACTGCGTCGGCAGTGCTCCTCGACACACAGGACGCGATCGCCTCCGCGACGCGCGGAAATGTCAGCATCTACGCGATCGATCCCCGCGGTCTCGTTGTCGGCGACGAGGACCTCATCACGCAGAGCAGCACGATCGGCGACGCCGACGGTCGCGCGATGCAGAGCGAGTTGCGTTTGTCGCAGGACAGCTTGCGCGTGCTGGCGTCGAGCACCGGCGGGTTCGCGGCGGTGAATCGCAACGACCTCAACGGCGCCTTCGATCGGATCGTGGCCGAGAACAGCAGCTACTACGTGTTCGGCTACTACTCGACGAACGAGCGGCGCGACGGCCGCTTCCGAAAGATCGAGGTACGCGTGAAGCGTCCGGGCGCGCGCGTGCGCAGCCGCAACGGGTACTTCGAGGCGCGCGGCCGGCGTCCGAATACGACGCCGTCGACGAAGGTGAGCCCGGCGCTGGCCGAGGCCATCGGGAGTCCGCTTCCGGTGACCGGAATCCCGATCAAGGTGTTCGCGGCGCCGTACAAGGGCACCGCGCCCGACGCCGCCGTCGCCTATGTCGCGGAAGTGGACGTCAACAACTTCGAGTTTGTCGAGAAGGATGGCACCTTCAGCGAGACGCTCGAGATGCTCAACTCGGCGACCGATTCGAAAGGAAAGCTGTTTCCCGGCGAGCGACAGCTGGTGAATCTCAATCTCAAGCCGGATACGCTCGCCCGCGCGAAGAGCCGCGGTTTCCGTCTCGTGAATCAGGTGAGCCTGCCGCCCGGCCGCTACCAGCTTCGCATCGCCGCCTCTACACGTAACGGACGCACCGGCAGTGTGCTGTATGACCTCGAGATTCCGGACTTCACCAAAGAGAAGTTCGTGATGAGCGGCGTGACCCTGACGTCGCGTGCTGCCGCCGAAGCGCCGACCGTGAAGCCCAAGGATCCCCTCGCCGACTATCTCCCGGGTCCCCCGACGACCATGCGCGAGTTCTCGCGGGATGACACGATTGCGCTCTTCGCCGAGTTCTACGAGAACAACGTCGGCGGCGCGGCGCATCAACTCCAGTTCAAGGCGGAGTTGCGTGCGGAAGGCGGGCGCGTCGTGCGGACCGTCACCGAGGAGCGATCGTCGTCCGATCTGCAAGGCGGCTCGGGCGGTTATGGATTTGCCGCACGTCTGCCGCTCGACGAGGTGGAGCCCGGCCTCTACGTCCTGCACGTAGAAGGGCAGCCGCGTATCGGTGATCTGCCGGCGGTGAGCCGCGACATCCAGATTCGCGTCCGGTGAAACTTGATATCGTCCAGACGGTTGCGTTCGCCGGTCTCATGCTCTTCGTCGGCTACGGACTGAAGCGGTTCATTCCGGCGCTCGCGCGTTACAACATTCCTGCTCCGGTGGCCGGCGGCCTTCCGGTCGCCGCGCTGTTCGCGGTCGGCTACGCCATTGATTGGCGGCCGCTCGCGTTCGATACCACCCTGCAGACGCCGCTGCAGAATGCGTTCTTCGCCTCGGTCGGATTCGGCGCGAGCGTGTTGTTGCTCAAACGCGGCGGGCCATTGGTGCTGATCATGATGATCGTGGCGTCGCTCGTCGCCGCGTTACAGAACGTGCTCGGCGCAGCGGTCGCGTATCTGCTCGGTGAGCATCCGCTCATGGGCGTGCTTGCCGGATCGGTGACGTTGACCGGCGGGCCTGCAACCGGTCTCGCATTCGCGCCGTTGTTCGAACAGGCCGGAGTGCCGGGCGCTTCTACGCTCGCCGTGTCTGCGGCGATGGTCGGCATTGTCGCAGGCGGATTGATGGGTGGACCGATTGGAACGTATCTGCTGGATCGACACCCACGGCGTGTTCCTGCAGTTCCCCAGGACGGCACGCTCAAGAACCTCGCGGAGGAACAGTTCGTCGAGCCGGTCACGACAGTGCCGGCGGGTGAGGATGTCGAATCGTACGCTCTCCTCAAGCACCTGGTCGTGATCATCACCGCGGTCGGCGCGGGCGTATGGGTCAGCGCCGGACTGCAGGCACTCGGGTTGACGCTGCCGGCCTACATCGGCGCGATGATCGTCGCCGCCGTCATCCGTAATCTCGACGACGTGACCGGTATCGTCGGCATGTCACAGCGGACGATCGACGACCTCGGGACCGTCGCGCTGGCGCTCTTCCTCGTCATGGCGTTGATGACGCTGCGGTTGTGGGAACTCGCCGGCGTGGTGATTCCACTGCTGGTGATTTTGTTCTGTCAGGTGGCGTTCATCGCCGCGATCTGTCTGCTGGCGATCCCGCGTTTGATGGGGAAGGACTACGACGCGGTGGTGATGTCGAGTGGCTTCTGCGGGTTCATGCTCGGCACGACGGCGAATGCCGTCGCCAACATGGGTGCGCTGGTCGAGCGGTACGGACCGGCGCCGAAAGCCTACCTCGTCGTACCGCTCGTTGGGGCGTTCGGAATCGACTTCGTCAACGGTCTGCTCATCACCGCGTTTTTGAACATCTGGCGGTGAGAGAGCATTGTTGATTGAAGGATTTTAGATTGTCGATTGGTTGACGATTGGTGATGTGTGATTGTTGATTGAGGGTCTTCGCCTTCTCAATCAGCAATCGGTCAATCTCAAATCAACAACCAATCCTCAATCAAAGATCATCCAATCTTCAATGCTTTACAGCTTCGGCAGCTTCGTCGTCTTGATCGTGCCGTTGGCGTGCTCGAACTTGTACTGATTGCGATCCATCCGCGGATCGGTCGGCACTTTCAGCTCGACTTCGATCACTTCGCCAGGCTGAAGCGGCTTCCGGTAGCGGAACGGCTGTGAACCCGTCACCGGGTCGCCCTTCTTGTCGTACCAGAACTCGTCGACCTTGAGGCCGGCGATGGCGCCCTTCGACAGGTTCTTCACTTTGATCGTCGTCACGATCATGTTCCCGACACGCTTGCTGACCGGATTGGTGAAACCGAGTTCGGCCTGGCCGCGGATGGGTGCGACGAGCTTGCCCGGCGTCGTTGCTGCGCCTTCATCGCTTGGGCGCGCTGTTGACTGCGCCGGTGGTGCCGGCTTGGCTTGTTCGGCGGCCGCAGCCGCGAGCAGGAGCACGATGCCGGCGATGGTCAGGAACGTGCGTCTCTGGCCGTTCATGATGTAACCCTCCCCCAAAAACTACGACAACAGCCGCGCAATTATGTCACGCCAGCCCTACATTTCGCCGTTCCAATCCTCGGGCTCTGGATTGACAGACCTGAAAATCTCGAGGTGCCACTTGCCGCCGCCCCAGGGCTCGATAACCTCCGTGGCCACGACATCCACGAGCACCTCGGCGAACGAGCGGCCTTCGGGATCGCCTTCGAGGTGATAGGCTGGCTCATCCCAGCCGAAATTCGGGTAAAGAATCATCGACAAAAACAAATCGTAGCCATCGTCGACGACGATGATCTGGCCGCAGGGACGCTTGATGGTCGAGTGATAGACCAGATACTTCTCGGCGCTGTGTGCGCGGATGTAACGCTTGAGCGCGAACTCACGCGCGACGATCTCCTCGACCGCGATTTTCTTTTCCCAGCAGTCGCGACAGTACCGTTCCTCGCCGCGCGGTTCGGATACGTCCTTCGATCCGCACAGTGCACACTTCGTCTTGACGAGATTCGACTTTCTGGGAGCCATTCGCCTCATTATATTCGGCTGGGCCGAGCGAATTCCCAACGCCCAAAACCCGGCTCTTATCGTGTGACGGTCTCCCGACCCACTGCCGGCAGATACATGTCCCGCACGTAATCCTTCACCATTCGCCGCGCCGAGAAGACCGGCAGCACCGTGCGGATCGACTGTTTCACGATCTGCAACCACCGATGCGGGACGCCATGCTCGTCGCGATCGTAGAAAGTCGGCACCAACTGGTCTTCAATGAGCGAGTAGATGGCCTGCGCATCGGCCCAGTCCTGCGCGCCGTGATCGTTCGGATCGGCGTGGCCTTCGATCAGCCAGCCGTTTTCGCCGGTGAACCCTTCGGCCCACCAGCCGTCGCCGATCGACATGTGCGGTGTGCCGTTGATCGCCGCCTTCATGCCGCTCGTGCCGCTGGCTTCGAGCGGCTTGCGCGGATTGTTCAGCCAGACATCGCAGCCTTGCACGAGGTAATGGGCGACGTGCAGATCGTAGTCGTCGACGAAGCCGATTCTCCCGCCGAACACCGGGTCGAGCGCACGCCGGTAGATCCGCTGCAAGTGGTGCTTGCCGATGTCATCGGCCGGATGGGCCTTCCCGGCGAAGATGATCTGCACCGCGTGTCCGGTCGCAGTCAGAATTCTCGACAAGCGATCCGGGTCGAGGAAGATCAGCTCGGGCCGCTTGTAGCCGGTGAAGCGGCGCGCGAACCCGATCGTGAGCGTGTTGTGATCGAACATTGTCGCCGCGGCAACCACGCGTGCGGCGCTCACGTGTTCCTGCGTCCAGCGGTTGCGGGCGCGCTCGCGCATGAAGTTGAAGAGAAACGCGCGCAGTGACTGTCGTGCCGCCCACAGTTCCTCGTCAGGGATGTTCATCACGCGATCGATGTACGCAGGGTCATCGTGATAGTCGAGCCAGTCGGCACCGAGATGCCGGACGAACAGCGCTTCGATCTCGGACGAGATCCACGTCGGCACATGGACTCCGTTGGTGATCGATTTCACCGGGAGCGAGTCGTATGGCACACCAGGCCAGATCGACTGCCACATCTGCTTGGTGACTTCACCGTGCAGACGGCTGACGCCGTTCACTGATCCGCTGGTCCGAAGCGCCAGCGCGGTCATGTTGAACATCGGCCCGCCGCCGTTGTCGTGGTGACCGAGCGCGAGGAACCGTTCACGATACGCGCCGAGATCGCCCCAGGCACCGGCGAGGTGCTGCTCGACGAGATGGAACGGAAACGCGTCGTGGCCGGCCGGCACCGGCGTGTGCGTCGTGAATACGGTGCTGCGCCGTACCTCCTCGAGGGCCACATCGAAGCTGGCTCCAGCCTCGCACAGGTCACGAATCCGCTGCAGGACGACGAAGGCCGCGTGGCCTTCGTTGAGGTGGTACACCGCGGGTGTGACGCCCATCGCTTTCAACGCCCGCACGCCGCCGATGCCGAGGATGATCTCCTGCTGCACGCGAGTCTCGCGATCGCCGCCATAGAGACGTGCGGAGAGCTCGCGATCCCACGGCGCGTTCTCTTCGAGATCCGTGTCGAGCAGATACAGCGAGACGCGGCCGACGCGCACGCGCCACACCGCGACGAGCACCGTGCGATTGCCGAGCGGCACCGCGGTAATACACGGCTTGCCGTCGCCGGTGATCGCCGGCTCGATCGCCGCTTGCGTCCAGTCCAGCTTCTCGTAGATCTCCTGCTGCCAACCGTCCGACGTGAGGCTCTGATGAAAGTAACCCTGCGGATACATGAAACCGACGCCGACCAGCGGAACACCGAGATCGCTGGCTTCTTTGCAGTGGTCGCCGGCCAGCACGCCGAGACCGCCCGCATAGATCGGCAATGACTGATGCAGCGCGAACTCGGCGGAGAAGTAGGAGATCGACTTGCCTTGCAGGTCGGGGCAATTCGCCTCGCACCATGTGCGCCGCTCCGAACGCGACGAATCCTGGTGGGCGATGACTCGATCGTACGCGGCCAGCCAACTTGGATCGGCCATCGCCCGTTCGAAGTCCTGCCGCGGCAGCAGTTGCAGCATGCGCACCGGGTTGTGCGCGGTCTGCCGCCACACGTCGTAGTCAAGACGCCGGAAGAGGTTGCGTGCATCTGGTGTCCAGCTCCACCAGAGATCGCGGGCGAGCGAATCGAGTCGGTTGATACGATCGGGTAGTTGGGTCAAAACGGATCCTTGTAATTCAAAATGCAAACTTCAAAGTGCAACAATGCCCGTTGATGCGCTTTTGCATCTCGCATTCTGCAATTGGCATCGCACGAGAGTCATCCATTGCACGCGCCGGTGACGCTGGCGAACGTACTGAGGTCGATATTGCCTCCAGACGCGATTGCGACGACAGTGCCGCGCACGCGACCGGAGAGCGCCGCAGCGACGGCGCATCCAGCGGCGCCTTCGATCACGACGTGGCAGCGCTCGGCGATCAGCCGCATCGCAGCCGCGACGTCCGATAACGGCACGACGATTGACGAATCCACGAGACGGGAGAGCAACGGCCACATCGTGGGCAAGACCGACTTGCCACCGGCGCCATCGACGAAGGAGGCGCGCCACCCGTCAAA
>DATCXH010001146.1:0-9392 GCA_036565925.1 Vicinamibacterales bacterium | reverse complement strand
CCATAACGCACACTGTTGGTCTGACGCAGGACTTCGATGCGGTCGACGCCGGCAGTATCGAGCTGCCCGAAGTCGAAGGCCCCACCGATATCGTTCGCCGGCATGCCGTCGACGAGCACTTTGGTGAAGTTGGCATTCCCGCCGCGAAGAAACAGCGACGTGCCGCCGCCGCGTTCGCCGACCTGCACGATCTGGGCACCGGGCACCAGCCGCAATGCCTCGAGGAGATCAGGTTTGTTGAGTGCTTCGAGCGTCTGGTTGTCGATCACGGTCACCGGCGCACCGGTCTGCGATTGCCGCACCGTACCAGACTCCGCCGTGACGACGATGTCCTGCTGCAACGCACCCACTTCGAGGGCAACTTCAACGATGGCTCGCGACCCGGGGCCCGCGTACACCGGGTCGCTGGTGCGCGGCTGGAATCCCTGCGCCGTCGCCGTGACCTGATATCTTCCCGGGGTGAGCTCGGAGAAGGTGAAGGTGCCTTCGGCGTTGCTCTTCGACTCCGCCACCTGCGAACCATCGCGGGTCAGCGTGACCGAGGCGCCCGCGACGCGCGCGCCCAAAGAGTCCACGACTTGAACGCTCAACGTTCCGCCACCCTGGGCTGACACGCCTTCCGTGCCCCACATCGTCCATGCGGATACCGCCAGAGTGATTGCACTCACTGCTCTCATCGCTCGCGTCATCGTCCGGTCATTAAATCCGGTTTCCGCGCAGCAACCTCTGAAGAGTTTCTGAATTCTTTGTCAGGATGCCGATGAGGCGTGTGGGCGTGTTTTGCTGAATGGAAGTCTGAAGACGGATTCAGGTTTCTTCCCAGCGGAATTTGACGACTGTTACGGAAGCGCGCTGAAGAATATCTGCGACGTCCCGATGTGAACCTCGACGGACGCCGGCTGATACTCGTTCCAGGCGATCGCGAACCCATTGCCGCGCGGACGGATGGCCGGCACGAGCGACCACGTCGAGGTCTGGGTGATTCGTCGCGCCGGCTCACGCGCCGCGCCCGTACTGTCGAACGATTCGAAGTAGACCTCGGGCTGCCCTGGCGTCTTGTCGGACCATGCCAGGCCAAGTCGATCGCCGCTCCACGCGATATACGCACCAGTCGATTCGCCCGGCGTGTTCGTCACTCGCCGCGCGCGCCCATCGATCTCACCGGCGAGGTCACTCAGCTTGCCGCTGATCAAATACACCTCGACGTTGCCGTCACGCTCCTCCTGCCACGACAACGCCGCGCGGCCATCGCCACCAAGTGCCAAATCCGGATACTTCGACGGTGCACCATCGTCCTTGGTCAGCCGAACGGCCGTCGAGGCGGAGCCGTCGGCTCGGGCGACATAGACCTCACTCGCTCGCGTCGAGAACTCGGCATCGAAGACGACCCAACCCCTGCCCTGCTCGTCGATCGAGGCGTTCAGATTCCATGTCGTCTTGCTGGCAGGACCGAGACGTATCGCTGGCCCCGTCTGCTGCCCGTCCTTGTCCCACCATGCGGCGAACACCGCCTCGCCTCGGTCAGCGTCGGTCTGCACCCACGCGCAGAAAACAGCGGTCGACGTAGTGCGTACAACCGGGTTGCGCGTGTCACGAGCGAAGGTATGCACCCATCGATTTGCTCCATCCCGCGTCCACGCACCGAGTTTGGCCGTCTGCTGACCTGTCGCGGACTGCTCGTACCACGCGATGGCCATCATGTCGCCAAGACGATCGATGCTGGCCTCGAATGAATCCTCCGGGCTGTTGGTGAGACGCCGCTCAGAGCCGGCGGGCGTGCCGTTCTCATCGAGCAGACGGACGTAAATCTCGCCGTTGCCATCGCGTGTGTCGTACCACGCCGCGGCAAAGCCGCCCTCGAATGGCGTCAGTGCGGCTTCGAAGGCGCCGGTGCGGCTGTTGGAGACCTGCGTAGGTCTGGCGCTACAGGCGGCGGCGGTGAGCGCACTCGCAACGACGAGCGCGTGTGTGAAGTCTGAACGCAGCATCGCGGGCTTACAGACTTCGTCTCCTCTTGTATCTCCAGACGAGGAGCAGCGCCAGGACCGGCATCGACGCCCACAGCGCGGCGTATTCATTGACTGCCGCGTCACGTCGTGCCTCATTGCGCTGCGCTTCGGTCCGCTGCTCCATCACGTACCCTTCGAGCTGACGCGCATTGCGGCTCGGGGTCGGAATAGTGGCGAGGTTCGCCGCCATCTGTTCGTCGTTCTTCTGCGCAAACGACTGCATGCGTTCGGCGGCGGGATCGATGGCCTGCCCGGTCGCCTTCTCCATCGCCTGCTTGTAGCCTTCGAGCACTGGCACCGGGATGCCGGCTCTTGCCCCTTGTTCCATGACGAACTGCTGCAACCGCGGGTTACCGCAGGTGTGCTCGGCGCAGCCGACACCGTGACGATTGACGCTGGCGACGTACTCCTCGAGCAGCGTCTTCTGTGTCGCCGCATCGGCGTTCCAGTAACCCTTGCGAACGGTCTCGAGCATGCGCGCGGTGATGTCCTGAAAGGCGTATGGCGACTTCTGCTCGAAGAACTCCTTCATCCCCAGGTTGTTTTTGTCCGCGACGTAGACGTCGAATGACTCTTTCCACATCTGATCGGTGACGGTTTCGGTGACCGTCGCATCCCAGCCCCACAGATACTCGACGAAGGACCGCATCTCGCCGGCGCCAGCATAGCCCTCTTTCTTCATCCCCTCGATCCACGTCGGGTTCATGTAGCGCGAGCGGAACTCGGTGCCGATGAACTTGTCGATCGACGTCATCTCGGGATTGCCCGGATCGCGCGTGTTCGTGATCACGAGCTCGGGACTCTTGTCGGTACCGTCGATGTTGCGAATCGCGGTCGCCAGCCCGCCCATGTACATGAACATGTCGTCGTTATCGAGCGCTCCGTAGAGCATCGTCGAACTGCTGTGGACGATCTTCTCGGTGCCCGACAAGGCAAGACGGAAGACGTCTTCCATCTTCTCGCCCCAGAAGCCATTGCCGTAGCCGTGTCCGAGCTTGCGGAGATAGTCGTCGGCCATCCCCTTGTCGGTGTCCCACGTGCCGCTGGCCGCGGTGATCGTCGAGGTGTTCAGATTGAACGTGCCCGGTGGCTCGTCGAAGATGCGAACACCAGCACGTCGATCGGCTTCGTCCTCGGCGTATCCACGCTGGACGAGAATCGCCTTGGTCTTCAGATAGTGGTTGCGAACGTAGTTCTCGGCCTCCTCGATCGCCTTCACCTTCTGCACGGCCCTGTCCATCAGCAGGGTGACGTTGTTGAACATGCCTTCCGCCGCTGAGGCGATGACGATGTCGACGCGAGGACGAGCGAGCCTGGCGCGCGGGATGACCTCAACGTCCACGACCTTGCCGCGCGCATCCCACACCGGCTTGGTGCCAAGGAGATGAAAGATCTGTGACTCGAGAACACCTTCGTGCCGCATGGTCTCATCGCCCCAGATCACGAACGAGACCTTCTCGGGATACTTGCCGTGCTTTTTCACGTGATCGGCGAGCATCTGGTCGGCGAGCTTGACGCCCATTTCGTACGAAGCCGGCTTCGGCACCTTGTCGGGATCGATGCCGTAGAAGTTCTTGCCGGTGGGATACGAGTCGGGATTGCGAATCGGCTCTCCACCGCTGCCGCCGGTGATGAAGCCACCACTCAACGCGTGCACGAGGTTATCGAGTTCGCGTGCACCTGACGTGACGATCCGTCGGTCCATTTCGTCGGCGAGGATCTTGGCCTTGTTTGGCAACAGGCTTCGATCCACGCTGACGATCGCGTCGATGGTCGTCTCACGCAGCGGTTTGTCCGGAACGCGGCCGAACGTGTGAAGGCCGTAGGGAATGTTCTGGGCCTTCAGCTCGAGCAGGTGGTCCTGCACATCGTGCACGACATGGTCGGTGAGGCTGTCGGGCTTCGAGAGATCGAGTCCGAGATCCTTGGCGATGCCGATGTCGATCACTTTCTGCCGGATCTGCTCGCCAACCGCTTTTGCCAGCTCAGGGCTCTTGTGCAAACTGGTGTCGAAATCGTTGATCCGCTCACCAAGTTCGGCAAGCTCCGGATACAGACCGCCCTTCTTGAACGGCGGCACCATGTGGTCGATGAGCGTCGCCATCCCGCGCCGACGCGCGACGAGACCTTCACCGACGACGTCAACGTTGTAAATGTAGAGATGCGGCAGGTCGGCAATCAACGCGTCAGGCGCATCGTCGGGTGAGAGGCCCATGTCCTTGCCGTCGAGCCACTCGAGCGTCCCGTGCGTGCCGACGTGGACCACGGCATCGGCCTTGAAGCCTTCACGCAGCCAGGCATAGGCCGCGACGTATTGGTGATGCGGCGCGAGATCCTTCGCGTGATACATCTTTTCCGCATCTTCACCCCACCCGCGCGCCGGCTGCGGGAGCAAGGCGATCTTCCCGAACTGCACGGCAGGGACGATGAGGCTTCCGCCAGTCGTCATCAGGCGGGACTTTCCAGGCTCGCCCCAGTCCTTGATGATTTTGGCCTTCAACGTCGGAGAGAGCGCATCGAGCCAGCGACGATACTCGCCCATGCCGACCCGGACCGCACTTCCCTGTGCGACGAGCGCGTCGAATTCGCCCGGCGCGTAGCCGCCGACGTTCCGCGATTTTTCGACAAGCGTATTCAGCACGCTGTCGCCTGAGAGATCGGCATTGCCAACGTCGTAGCCTTCCTGCTTGAGACGACGCAGCACGTTCCCGATCGATTCAGCGACGTTTAGATAGCTCGCGCCAATGTTGGCCTTTCCCGCGGGGTAGTTGTAGAAGACGATGGCGACGCGCTTGTCGCGATTGGCTTTGTTGCGCAGCGCCGCGTACTCGTTGGCGCGACGCACCGCCAGGGCGACCTGCGACAGCATCGGCTTCCGTACGACGATCGTCAGGCCGGTTTCGGGATCCTTGATCTTTTCCTGACTCCCGACGACTGTTGGTGCGATCGTACCGGCGAGCTCCGGCGTCGCGACGTTGAAGGTGCCCTCGAACATCGAGAGGCCCTGCGGTGACGTGCGCCACTCCTGCTCGGTTCGACCGTAGAGGCTGATCAGATTGATGACCGGCACATCGAGTTTCGCCAGATAGTTCGAGGAGTCGGGCGCGGCGAAATTGAAGTTGAATCCGAGTACGACGTCCGCTCGAGGCTTCCCGCCAGCGTCGATGAGCAGCCGCTGTGCGGCGACCTCGCCTGGGTATCCAAACATCGGGATCGCCTCGGCCCCTTGCCGCTCGATTTCGGCGATCACTGCATCGAGCAGTTCCGTTTCGTCACTGTAGTACGTCGCTTTGTAGAAGCTCACCGCGACGCGAGGCGCACCCGGCCTGACCTTGCCGTGCTGCTGGCGCCAGGCGTCGAACTCGCTCCACGTCGCAAAGACGCGCGAAGGTTCGGCCAAAGGCGTCGCTCGCGGATCACGGAGCTGGACCGGCCCTTTCGGACCGGCCAATGCCGGGTAGTAGTAGCCAAAGTCCAGGCTTCGCTGCGGCTCCGGCAATGACAGGCCACGAATGCCGGCCTGCATCAACGCATATTTCATCAGGCCGACCTGATTCGAGTACCCCATGTGCGCCCAGTAGGCGCGCGCGCGATCGTCCCAGAGAACGCCCTGCTTGATGTAGGTGTCCTTCGGCACCAGTCCCTCGCCGATCGCGAACACCTTGCCACGCCGATCGCGCACCGTGCCGATCAAATCGATTTTGCTGTTGGCGTTGACGCGCTCGAGCAGTTGCTGATTCATCGTGTCGAACAGCAGCACGTCGGTCGATTTCAGTTCATCGAGCTTGACGTCGGGCAACACCGACTCGGTGACAAACGTGAGCTGGACTCTGGCGCGGAGATCCGGTCGTTCTTGCAGCAACGCCTTGAAGGCCTTGAGCGTGCCGGGAAGATTGCCGTCGGAGAAGAGGTATGTGAGGCGGATGGGTCGCTCGGACTTCGATTGAGCGTCAATCACCCCCTGAAATAGCGGCAACAGCAAGAGCCATCCCAGGGCAACACGACATACCCGGCCACGTAAACGCGGAGGCGCTGAAGCGCGGAGAGTCATTGGCTACCGTGCCGAATCCGGACCTTCAGGCACATAGATAATCTGTCCATTCGCCAGGCGATACGCCGTGCCGAGCCGCTCGCCATCTCCTGCCGCCGTCTTGCCACTGACCTTGTACGCCGTGATCTGCGTTCCCTTCTTGACGATAATCTCGCGCTCACCCTGCGCGTTCGTCTTGACCATCGTCACCTCGCTCTTCGCGTCGACGAGGTCCCCGATGCGGTAGACGGAGAACAGCGTCATCATCAGGCCGACGATGAACACCACGGACACGTCGAAGAGATTCGCGATCCCCGACAGGGGATCTTCTTCGGCGATTTCTTCCGGTGAGGGCAAATGAAGAAAACGAGCCATCTATTTCTGATTTGGTGATTTGTGATTATTGATTCGTTGTTGATTTGGGATTGGCGATTGTTGATTGGTCGGTGGCTCGAACCCGTGCGCCCCGGACCCAATCGACAATCGAAAATCGTCAATCAACAACCAATCAGCAATCCACAATCATCCAATCTCCAATGTCTTCAGTTCCTGAGCGATATGCTCTGCGATAAACCGCTGTTCGCGGATCGTTTCGTTCACCCACGACTGGCGCGCTGCGGCGACGACGTAGGCCAGCGTGCCGGTGGCGAGCCCGATGATCGTTGTCGTGAACGCGACGACCATCTGCCCAGCCATCGCTTCCAGATTGCCGGTCGCCAGCGACGCGAGCGATGACCCCATCGGGATGAGCGTCCCGAGCAGTCCGAGGCTGGGGCCGACCTTCACCAGCACGCGCGCCGCGTTGAGACTGTGCCGCAACCGCTCCTCGCTTTCGAGGACGAGGTGCTCGAGGCCCCCCGCGTCGATGCGGTGCTCCTGACGCGCCTGCTCGACGTCGGCGATCATCGTCCGCAGGAGCGACGGCAGCGCTCGTCGCCGCGAGTCGGGCGCATCGAGCACGGGGCCGCGCTTCAACCAGGTCGTCACGTCGAAGCCGCGTCGTTCGCGGATGCGTGCGACGTAGTCCACGAGGCACGACCCGGCCATGAACACCGCTGCGGCAACACACACCCACAACAGCACCATCACCGGGAACCGCAGCACCTGTCCCAGCGCAAAGAGTCCGTTCTCGAGAGCGGGCAACAGATTCACCGGCGGCTCCACACGGAATACACGGCGCCGAGCGCCGTGGCCGTTCCAACAAGCGCGAGGGTCCATGTCGGCACGGGGATCGTGGGTCCAGGTGTGGCCGGTTCAACCGTCAGATTGGCTGCGGCCTGCCAGCCGTCGATCACGCCAGGCATGATGGCGACAACGAGGCCAAACAGGCAGAGTCCGAGCAAGGCCTCGTCGCGAAGCACCTCGGGCGCGAACGACGGACGCGTGCGCGCGAGCCACACCGGCGTCGCGGCAAGCACCGCCACCGCAGCAACCGCGGCCACCGGATGCAGTCCCTGTACTTCCGTCATCGCCGTCAACGTGCCCCCCAATGCGCCGCCCCACGCCGCCGATGCGATGGCATAGCGAGGCCTGAACAGAATTACGACCGCCGCGGCCGCGGATACGACACCAACCCACGCAGGGTCCGGCAATCGCTGTGGACTCGCGCCGATCGTCGCGATGACAAAGCCGGCCGCGAACGCGAACAGATCGCGAGCACGCCGCGCAGCGGTCGCCGCATGCACGACGACGCCGAAGGCGCAGAGCATCCACAGAGCGTGAAAACTGATAGTCACGCGAATCGTGCCTCGTCCTGAACTGGTCCAGCACGGATCGTATCTGGGGACAGGCACATCCCCCCTGAAGACTCTCTGAATAAATTGTCAGAGAAAGGGCTAATCCACTCGGATGCGGCCATTCTCGAGGATGATTCGCGGCGCGCCATTGCGGTCGGGTTGACCCGTATCAATCTCAGCGCGCAGGTCCCGACCGGCGGCCAGACGAACGGCCTCCGGCAACAGCTGGTCGTAGGCATTGGCGAAGGACCGACGTGAACTGCGGTCGTCACGAAAAATCAGCCGGTCCGCCTCTGGACGCTCGCGTGCGACGCGCTGAATCGCGCCGAACGTCTCGGTCGAGAGCTCGGCAATCTCGATCCAACGCGTATTGCGGGACCAATACACAGGAAGCAGGAGCACCGGAATGATCACGGCGGCCGCGGTCAGTCGTCGATGCACGGGTGGCTGAGAGGCCTCCCACAGTTGCTGCAGCAGGAAGCCGGTCACCAGCGCTGGCGCGACTGACGGCAGCAGCGCATAGAGGCTCGAGCGGTTGGGCACGAACACCGTCAGCGCGAATGTACCCACGAACCAGATCGCGGCGAGAACGAGCACCCGGTTGATTGCAGGCGTGATGACGGGGCGACGCCAGGCGATCAGATGAGAGACGACGAGGACGATCACCGAGAACGTGCACGCACGGTCGAGGTATTCGAGCGCATTGCCGATGAGCGCTCCCGGTGACAGCACAAACCGGTAGGCATCGGGCGCGGTCATCGGCGTCATCGCGGCAGTCTGCGTGCGCAGGGCGAAGTAGACGACGAACGCCCCCCACATCGTCCATGTGACCCGGGCGATATCCTTCGTTGAAGACTTCGGCGCAGAAAGCACCCACACCCATCCAGTCAGAATCAACGGCAGCATCACCGCTTCTTCTTTCGCCAGCATGGCCACGAGCGTGGCAACACCAGCGGCGATCGGTCTCCCGCGCACGACGGCAGCCGCCGCGAACAACGCAGCGATGACGACGCACAGGGCCGTGCGCCCGCTCAACCACAACACGGCCATGTTCACCGCGTGAAAATTGAGTGTCCACACGCCCGCAACCACCACCGCCGTTGTCGGTCGCAGGCCGAGCGATATCGCCAGATACGCGAGCGCGCACGCGCCGAGCAAGAGCAAGATCAGGTTCGTCACACCGAACCCGAACGGTGCGAGTCCATAGGCCGTGCGATCGAGCGCAAACGTCGCTGCCACGACCGGCCGATAGAAGCCGTCAGTGCGAAACAGCAACGCCCGCACATCGGCCCACGACGTCACATGGTTGGCGCCGACCCACACGACATCGTCTTTGACGAATCCCTTGCCGATGCCGGGACCATAGATGGCGATCAGGAGTGCGGCCAACACGAGGGCCGCCGCGAGCGGCTTGAGCACGCCGTCAGATCGTATCTGCTGACGGCGGTGAGCGTCTTCAAATTCCTTCGGAGGACGGTCAGCTTCGGTGCCGTGGTCAGGACACACAGACCGACATCGTGCTCCTCGACGGCCTGCTCTAGTCGGACGTCTTCTGCAAGCTGCGATCAGCGCGACGGCACGCGCACGCGTGTCGGCACGAGACCGACATCTACCGCG
>DATCXH010001266.1:0-6988 GCA_036565925.1 Vicinamibacterales bacterium | reverse complement strand
CCGGCACCAAGCCGCGAGCCGGCTATGAAGTGGCTGTGCTCCAGATCCAGCTGGATGGTAAGGGACAGGGGAGTGGGTCGATGGCCGCTGCGGCGCGCGTGCGACCCGATGGCGACGGCGGCGTGCTGCTCGATGACTACGCCGAGGAACCGATTCTGCTGACCAAACTCACACGCAGGTCGTCATAGTCAACACCTGAGCGCCAGTCTTCTCGTATCTGTGTCTTACTCCGATCGTCTCTGTCTTACTCCGCTCTCCCGCTGCAAGTCCAGCTTGCCTCGTCGTGGCGTGGAGCGACGCTAAATCGACACGATTCACCTTATCGACGCAGCGGATCTGGGAGACCCCGTCAACCCGCCTTTAGAGAATGGCGTTCGTTGCGTCATTATCTCTACATGGCCGGCACCGCGAGCGGGCTCAACGAGACTTCATTGCGGCAGCGCTTGAAGCGCGAGACCGCGGCCGTGCACCAGCGCTTCGAGGCCCAGCTCGGGCTGCTCGATCCCAGCCTCGACGTGCATCGGTATGTCCGCGTACTCGAGATGTTCTACGGCTTCTACCTCCCAGTCGAGATCGACGTGACGCGGTTCGTCGCTGCGGAATTGCCGCTCGGGTTTCCGTTGCGCGCTCGCGCCGAGCTCATCGAGCGCGATCTCCTGGCGCTCGGTGGGTCTCCGGCGGCTCTCTCGGCGCTCCCGTTATGTAGTGACCGACCGCAGTTGTCATGCGTCGAGGATCTTGCAGGGTGCCTGTACGTGCTCGAAGGCGCGTGTCTCGGAGGACGGGTCGTCAGCGCACTGTTGAACCGGCGACTCGGCCTCACGAAAGCGAGCGGTGCTGCGTTCTTCGCTGGCGACGAGGAGGGAACGCTGGACCGGTGGACCGTCATCGTGGCATGGCTCGACGGATTGCCGCGCACGGGCGCATCAAGCGCAAAGGTCATCAGTGCTGCGACGGCGAGCTTCGACGCATTCGCGCGATGGGCGGCGGTGGCTCGAGAGGGACTGCCGTGGTCGATCTGAACGATTGCGATCGCGAGCCGATCCACATACCGGGAGCGATTCAGCCCTTCGGCGTGCTCTTCGCGTTGGACGAGGCGATGAACGTCACGCAGGTCAGCGAGAACGTGAGCGATCATCTCTCGCTGGGCGTCGACGCAGCTCTCGGCCGGCCGCTCTCAGAGATCGTGGATCCGGCCAGCGCCGAAGAAGTGCGTTCGGTGCTGCGCGAACAGCGCTGGCACGACGCGAACCCGCTGAGCGTCGGCGCGGGCGGGAAGCGATTCGACGGGATCGTTCACCGATACGAGGGCGCCACGATCCTCGAGCTCGAGCCAAACCCAGAGACTCCGGAGGAGCGTTCGATCCATCACCCGTTCCGCGCGGCGCTCTTGCGCGTGCAGCGCGCGAGCACGCTGAGCGAGCTTGCCGCGATCGTCACTCAGGAGATGCGGCGAACGACCGGATTCGAGCGCGTCATGTTCTATCGATTCCACGAGGACGGCAGCGGCTCTGTCGATGCCGAAGCGAGGGATGTGGTGCACGAGCCGTATCTTGGCTTGCACTATCCCGCGTCCGACATCCCCGCGCAGGCACGCCGGCTGTATCTCCAGAACTGGTTGCGTCTCATTTTCGACGCCGACCACAAGCCAGCGCGGATCGTTCCGCCGCTGCGACCCGACACCGGAGCACCACTCGATCTCAGCTTCTCGGTTCTTCGAAGCGTCTCGCCGATTCACATCGAGTACATGAAGAACATGGGGGTCCGTGCGTCGATGAGCATCTCGCTTATCGTACGGAATCAGCTGTGGGGGCTCATCAGCTGTTTGAACCACACTGGTCCGCGGCGCGTCTCGCACCGGATGCGATCGGCATGCGAGTTCATGGGCCGCCTGGCGTCCCTTCAAATCGCCTCGTTCGAGGACCGCGAGTTGATCGCGTTGCGCGCATCCCGCCGAGCGACGGAGGACGCGTTGCACGGCGCGATGAAGGAGACCACAGGCAGTGTGCTCGCAGCCCTCTTTGCTCGGCCCAGGGCGCTGATGGACCTGGTCGACGCCGGTGGGGTCGCCGTCGTGGAGAATGGAGAGCCCGTCACGTGCGGCGGCGCTCCGCCGGCCGACGTCATCCGCGAGATCGCGCGCTGGCTCGAAGAGAGGGGCGATCTCAGGCCGTTCTCTTCCGCATCCCTCGGAGTCGACTTTCCGCCGGCGCTCGCGGCGAGCGACGTCGCAAGCGGTCTGCTCACGTTCGCGCTGCCCGAGGCTCGGCTCATGTGGTTCCGGCCCGAGGTCATCCAGACGGTCAATTGGGGCGGCGATCCAACCAAGCCGGTCGAGACGGAGGACGGCAAGCGCCTGCGCCCGCGCCACTCGTTCGCTCTGTGGAAGGAGGAGGTGCGCGCCCGCTCCCGTCCGTGGACGCCGAGCGATCTCGAGGCCGCCGACGAGTTGCAGCGCCGCGCCACGGAAGTGGACATCGAGCGTCGTCTCACTAGCGAGCAACGCGCCGTGCGCGCGCGCGATGAACTGCTCGCGGTCGTGTCGCACGACTTGGGGAACCCACTATCGGTTATCCTGCTCGAAGCCGCCTACCTCTTGGGCCACTTGCCGGAGACCGGAGATCCGCGCGTCCGCACATTGCGTGAGTCCGTGGAGCTCATTCGGAGATCGACGGCGCGGATGAAGGCGTTGATTGAAGATCTCCTCGAGCTTGAGAGGCTCGGGGCAAAGAGCTTTCCGCTCGACCTTCAGCCTGTGGAGAGCCGCGATCTGCTCGAGGATGCGGTGACCGACGCGCAGCCGCTGGCGGACGCAAAGCACATCTCCCTCGTTGTGGATCTGAGCGATCTACCGAAGATCGACGCCGACCCGCACCGCATCTCGCAAGTGCTCTCGAACCTGCTCGGCAATGCGATCAAATTCACTCCCGAGGGTGGGACCGTCACACTTTGCGCGCGGCCGCGTGACAGAGCGCTCTCTGTCACGATCGCGGATACGGGACGAGGGATCGCTCCGGAAGATGTCGCGCACATATTCGATCGCTATTGGCGACCCAAGAGATCGGAAGAACAGGGAACGGGGCTCGGGCTCTACATCGCGCGGGGAATCGTGGAGGCGCATGGCGGACGCGTGTGGGCCGAGTCTTCTCCCCAAGGAGCGACCTTCGTCTTCACCTTGCCGCTCGATCCGCGTCACGACTGAGCGCTCACGCTCGCGAAGTATCCTTAGCCAGGATGGAGGTGAAGTTGTCCTGGCGTCCACGCGTCCTGCTTGCCGACGACTACCCTGACTTGGTGGAAGCCGTCAGCCGGTTGCTGGCACTGGACTGCGAGATCGTAGGTAGCGTCGCAGACGGCGGCGCTCTGCTGCAGGCGGCGCAGCGACTCCAGCCTGACGTGATTGTGCTCGATGTGAACCTCCCGAACGTTCACTCACTGGAGGCGTGCCGCGAGATCACGCGCGTAAACCCGACGACGAAAGTGATCGTGTTCACGGCGATGGGCGACCCCGCCGCCAGCCAGGCGTTCTTCGAGGCGGGAGCAGCTGCCTTCGTGTCAAAGGCGGCGGCGGGAGACCTGCTGTTGACGATCAAGCGACTGTGTATTGACCGAGGTTGACACTCTTCACGGTATTGCAACTCGATGAGGATCCACCGGCTTGCGCACGAGTGATCCGACCGCCTAAGACGAGTAAGCAATCAGTGAACAATTTGTTCCCGAACACCAGGTAACAGCGCGATCGCAACCGAGCTACAGACACGAAGAATCAACAAGACAGTGAACCTGCATCAATCTGTTAACCGGAGGGTCGCTCTCTTCCAGGTCGCGCAGCAACTCGCTACGCTCGTTGCTAGCGGGACCGAGTCCAGCCCGAGGAGTCAGCCTCCGCTCATGATCACGTGCGAAGGCTGTCGCGCCGTAGCGACATACGTCGCGTAGGCGGACCAGTTGCTGCTTCGAACCACCTGAGAGCTTCGGCTAGGCGAGCCCAAGCCCAACGAGAGGCTCGCCCTCCCCCGGAACTGGCTGCGGCGAGACGAGCGAGTTGCGCGCGGCCTTCCACCCTTCCAATCCATCAGGGTAAGTACGCACGTTCGTGTACCCGAGTTCCGCGAGCTTGTGAGCGGCCTCGAAGCTCTGTGAACACGAGGGACGCGCAGTAGGTGACGATCGCCGCGTCCTTCGGTAAGTCCGGTGCGCCGGGCGCGATAGTGTCCAGCGGCACGCGGCGCGAGCCCGGGATCAGCTCGCCGAGGAAGAACTGATCGGTCTGCACGTTCAGAAGGTGCAGGCCGCTGTCCCGGTCGAAGCGCGGGATTGCGATCTGAAGCGGGGGTTTCGTTTCGAAACGACGAGTAACACAGCGGACTTCTGCGCCGTAAGAATCTCGCCATCGTCAGCTGGCCGCACCCTTGCGAAGATCATCTCGGATGAATCGCATTCTGATCGTCGGCGACGACAAATTGGTGGGCGCGCAGGCGCGCACGTACGCCGAGTACCGTGTGTTTTCAGCACTGTCGCGTCACACTCGGAAGTTCCGCCGCGTGCGGGTCGTGCTTCGTCAGACAGATGGCCGTGGGACGTGCGAGATGGTCGTGTGCGGCGTGACGGTTGCTCTCGAGCCAACGGGATCCGTGCGGGTACGCGTGACCGCGCCACACGTTTACGCAGCAATCAATCGAGCGGTCCAGCGCCTTGGTCACGCACTCGCGGAACGAGTCGCGCAGCGTCGTTCATCCTGACGTCCGAACCATGCTCGCCGCTTCGCGCACCGTTCCGAAGACCGCGGTGCCGATCTTGCCTCTCTAGAGGTGGGCGACGCAGACGTCCAGGATGCGAGCGGAGAGATCGTGAAGCTGCGCTATCGAATCCCGGGTCGGCATCATCGGCTGACCCACTCCACGAAGTGCAGCGGAGGCCGATCTTCAACGATCGCGACCTGCAGTACGTGTTGATTGCGCAGCATCTCTCGAGCGCCAATTCGCGCCTTTTCGACGGTTCCGTAGGAGCGCCATGCCTCGGGCAGTGCGCCCGCGGTTCCGTGCACCATCATCGCGAGGAGCCGGTACTGCTGGTGCCCCTCTCTCCATGTCCCAACAGCACCCCGGCTCGCGTCGCCCGTCACTGCTGCATGCAGCTCCCGGATCTCCACGTCGTTCATGATTTCTTCTCTTGCGGTGGCCGCATGCGGGACGGCCTGAGCCATTGGGGAGGCCCGAGGACGCCAATCAGGCGGCCGATTCCGCGTCGCGAAGGAGGTGCTTCGCTCGAACCACGAGAACCGAACACGGTGCTTTCGCGACGACGGCGGCGGCAACAGAGCCAAGGACCACGCGCCGCACGCGACCATAACCATGAGAACCCAGCACGATGAGATCGGCGCCCCAGTCGCGCGCTTCTTCTACGATCATGTCCTTTGGAACCCCCTCGACAATTTTCGTTGTCACGGTGATGGCAGGTGCGGCGTCGCGGATCAGGGTCCTGGCAGCTTCCACGAGTGCTGGCGCCTCGTCTCGTAGCTTGCCAGTTTGCTGAGCGTGAGCCGAGACTCCCAGGAACAACGGATCCATGACGAGCGGGAACGATGGGTGAATCACCGTCAAGATCTGCACTTCGGTATCGTGTGGCCAGGGTTGCCTGGCAAACTCGACGAGCGCCGCGTGACTATGGGGTGAACCGTCTATTGCGAGTATGACTTTCATGGTGTGCACCTCCGTACGGGCCGTCGATAAGAGGAGAGCAACGGGTGAGCCAACTAGCCTCGTCTCTCTGGTCAGCTGGAACCGTTGTACGAGAGGAGTTAGACGGAATGGCGCGCGCGATGAAAAGCTTTTAGCGGCCGCTCATGGTTTCAAGATGAAGTGGGGGGGCGCAACCTGAAACGCTCCGACCTCCGCTCGACGACCATGCCGTCCGTCAGACCGAGTCGCCCCGCGGTGGCCAGACTGAGACACGCGCGTTGTCCCAGGTCAGCCTGGTGATCTGGGGCATCACCCGCTCGATCTGTCGTACCGCGCGTTGTGCGATAGCGTCTCGCTCGGCGAATCCTACAGTTCCAGCCCTTGGTCGTCGACGGTGTCCCGAAGCTTCTTCGTGCTTGGTGTGTGATGCGTTTGTCCCGTATGGCGACACGGTTGTCTCATGAACGCTTCGCCCGCGCTGCGGATGCAGCGCGCTGCGCAGCGTTCTCGCCATCAACGACCTCCCCCATTCCTAGCGGCTCTTGAGGAACTCGACCAGATCACTCTTCTCACCTGGCAACAGACCGAGGTTGAAACAGTCGTTGTAGTGGTTGGTCACATCCAGGAGTGTCGGGAAACGGCCGTCGTGGTAGAAGCCGTGCTTCGATCGCGACCAGAGGCCGTTGAGTTGCGGTGTGACCAGGGTGCTGCCGATCGCCCCTGTCGGCCCACGGTCGGCCTGGAAGGAGTCGATGCACATCTCGACCGGCGTATGCGCGTTGTAGCCGGCGTCGGTGTAGAGCGGCGGCATGTGGCACTCCGAGCATTTGCCGTTGCCGTTAAAGACTGCCTCACCGCGTTGCGCCGCTGCGGCGTCGAAGCTGCCCGACGGAGGCGTCGGTGCCTTCAGCGACAGCTGATAGTAGTGAAGCGGCGCCAGTTTGGGCGTGACCTGGTCAGGTTCGTGACGAAGCTTGAAGAAGCCGCCTCTGACCGCCGCCGGGTACTTGACCGGGTCGTTCAGCCGCTCGTCGTTGAAGTTGCCGTTGCCGTGCATCTGGAGGTTCGCGACGTAGGCGTTCCAGTAGGTGACGTTGCCGAAGCCGCCCGTCCACGTGTGGTAGTTCTCGCCGAGATGGCCGTAGGCGGCCGGGATCCGGGTCGCCGCCGACTTGCCATCCGGCCGGAAGCCTTTGGCGTCGATGTTGACCTCGGCGTCGTAGAAGCCGGGACCCCAGCTCAGCAGCACCTTCTTGAGCGTGTCGATCGTCGCTGGGTCGCTGGCTCCGAGGACCTGCTCGGCCATC
>DATCXH010000434.1:0-2952 GCA_036565925.1 Vicinamibacterales bacterium | reverse complement strand
CAGCGCCGCCATCGTTGACGCGGACTCCGAACCTTCGCGCAGAAGACCATCGACGACGCCAATGCGATCGCCTTCCGAGCGGTTCTGACTGAGCTTCCACTTGCCGATCAGGCGTGTGATCGGCATCTCAATCCCGACAATCGCCTTGACCATCTTCTCGATGTAGTCAGCCGGCGCGTCGCTCACCGCCCAGGGTGCTTCGCGCCTCGCCTCGTGACGACTCGTCAACGCCTCGACATGCGCGCGCAACCAGCCGGCATCCTCGATGACGCGTACGCTGCCATGCGCGTGCACGACGATGTAGTTCCACGTCGGCACGACAGCGCCGGTCTCGTGTTTCGAGGGATACCACGACGGCGTGATGAAGGTGTCGGGCCCCTGGAAGATGACGAGCGCCTCGGGCCGATCCTGGCATTCGCGCCAAATTGGATTTGCTCGTGCAACGTGACCACGCAGCGTGCCGTACGGCGACGGCTCTGCGTCGAACACGAACGGAAGATGATTGCCGTCCAGTCCCTGACTGGTCATGGTCACCAGCACACCAAACGAGTGCGCGTGGATGAACTGCAAAAGCGTGTGCGTATCTGGAGGCTCGAACGATTTCGGGACGTACATAGCTATAGAAGAGTCTACGCCGGGCACAGAAGGTGCAGTCGTATACGCGTATGCCGAGCAGCCCGATTCCCGAACTGGAGCCGAAGCGAAAGCCCGAGCCCGAGTTGAAACGGCCGAATAGACCCGAGCCCGAGATCAAGCAGCCGACCACACCTCCCAAGCCCGACGTTGGGGACGATCAGGGGGACAGCGGTCCCGATCGCGAGAATCCGCTCACCGAGCAGAGCAAGCGTCGAGCGCCGGTCGAGCATGAGGACGGCCGTCCTGCTTCTGTGGATCCCGAGGACGGCCATATCGGCGCGACCGAATCGCAGGTGTCAGATATCTCCGCGCCGTCGGGTGACACGTTCAAGGACGAACCCCGTCAGGGCTAATCTGATCCTCGGTCCTTTCGTGCTTGGTTCTTGGTCCGTCCGGACGAAGAACCAAGGACCCGGGACGGACTAAGGCCGAAGCACCGAGGACCAAGGACTACTTGCTGCCGGCCTCTTTCTCTGCAGCGCGCGCCGCGCTGAGGATTCCGCGGAGTCCCTCGTTCCCTTCGTGGCACGCGTACTCGAAGACATGGCTGTCGTCCTTTGTCAGACGCATCCCGAATGTCCAGGGTCGTACCCACGTGGTCTTGTCGTCAAAGGTGATCGACCATTCAATGGTCTTATTCGACGTCGGACGGAACCGCTCGGTGATCTTCAGCTTGTCCGAGGCGCCGCCGTAGGCCGACTTCTCGAGAATGTTGGTCGTTTCGACAACCAGCGTATCGCCTTCAAAGTGCCCGCGCGCGTCGCCCATGTACGACTGCATCGACGACGGCAGATGTGGACGACCGTCCAGTGGAATGACACGCGTCTCGTGCACCATCTCATAGCGGATCGCGACAAAGCCCGGGCCCTGCGTGATGTCGTAGGTGTTGCCATAGATCGCCGGCATCATTGAGCCCGGAAGTCCGCGCGAGATGCAGCGAACATACAGCGTCAGGTCCTGCGGACCGTCGAACGGGCCGGTGTTATAGCCGTCCCCGCCCCGGCGTGCAGCACGGACGGCAGCCGCCCGCTTCTTCGCCTCGTCGGTTGTCGCCGGGATCTTGCCGTCTTCGGGATCGGAGATCATCCACGCGCGGCTGTTCGTCGCGTTGTAGTTCTCGTACCAGTGCGGGGGACCGGCACCAGTGTCGTTCTCCGTCGAACCGCCAATCGTTTGCGCCGTCGTCAGCTGTCGCTCGCGGCGGGACTTGATCAACGCCTCGAGCTGCGCCGGGGTGACGTCCTCGACGCGTTTGCCGGCAAATTCGGCCGGCTTCTCCATCGAGATACCGCTCTCATCACTATTGGTATAGGTGCCTTGCAGATCCGGATCGCCCCACGGCGTTTTCGGAGCGCTGTATGTCTGACCCATCACGGTCAGGGTCGCAGCAAAAACCAATGCACAGCCCGCTGCCATGGCTGCTGTTCTATGAATAGTAGAGGTCATTTGGTTCACCGGTCCGGCTAAAGCCGGACACTACATCCGGTCCGGCTGAAGCCGGACATGAATCACTTGCTCAACCACGCGGTAATTCGTCCGATCCGATCATACGGCCGGCTGATATGCATGCCACCAGTGGCCGCATCGGGTCCGCCTGTGCCATTCAAATCGCCAATCGCCACCGTCTGCAAATGCGTTGGCGCGGTCCCGATGCCGTGCATCGTGAACCTCATCTTGCCGTCGTTTTCCAACCATACCAGGCTCGGCGATTTCGGATTGTCCCAGTCGCTGTTCGAGGCGACGAACAGCACGTCGAGATCTCCATCCCCATCGAGATCGGCTGCCTCCGGGCTGGTGCCGCCCTGGAAATCGACGATGCGGTGAAACTCGAACATGAGGTTGCCGCGGTTTTCCAGCCACTGGATCCCCTGCCACGGACGGCTGTTCGGCGGCGCGTATTCAAAGGCATCGCCGTTGGCATACAGCAGATCCGGGTCGCCATCGCGATCGAGATCGGCGAGCGACAGCCAGCTCGAACCGAAGTCAGGATTCGTCGAGCCCCACAGCATCCGCGGCGCGAAGCCACCTTTGCCGTCGTTGATGAAGCCCCAGATCTCCTCCCACTCCTGGCTGATCAGCGCCACGATGTCGAGGCGTCCATCGGCGTTGAGATCGACAGGCAGCGCATTGATCGCCCCCGACAGGCGCTGCAGCACGTGCTGCTCGAACTTCCACTGACCCTTGTTCTCCAGCCAGCTCGTCTCGCCATCGTCGTACCCGAAGCCGGCCACTGCGACGTCGAGATCGCCGTCGCCGTCCAGATCAGCGGCTCGCGCATCAGCAACACGCGCCACGCGATCGGCGATGTAATGCGAT
>DATCXH010001004.1:0-8260 GCA_036565925.1 Vicinamibacterales bacterium | reverse complement strand
TTTAGACCCGCCTGCTTTAGATCCGTCTGCTGTAGACCCGCCTTGAAGGCGCCCGAATGCACGTGGCAGATCGCCACAGCGAGCGCATCGGATGCGTCGTACGGCGTTGGCGGTTGTGCGAGGCCAAGCAGCAGCTTGATCATCTGCTGCACCTGACGCTTCTCCGCGCGGCCATAGCCAACCACTGCCCGCTTCACCTCCGCGGGCGTGTACTCGACGATCGTGCAACCCGCTTCGACAGCCGCGAGGAGTGCGACACCGCGCGCGTGCCCAAGCTTCAGTGCGCTGCGTGCGTTGACCGCGTGAAACACGCTCTCGACTGCGACGCAGTCGGGCCGCGTCTTCGCCAACAATGCAACGAGTTCACGATGAATGCGGGCCAGGCGAGCGGGAAAGGCGTCTCCCGCGGCGGCCGTGATGGCACCGCAGGTCACAAGGCGATGACGGCGTCCGTCCGTCTCCACGCAACCGTAGCCGGTGCGCTCGGAGCCCGGGTCGATGCCGACGATTCTCACGCCAGGGAAGCCTCGATCTCCTTCTCTTCGATGTCGAAGTTGGCCCACACGTGCTGTACGTCGTCGTGGTCGTCCAGGGCTTCCATCAGCTTGAGCATCACCTGGGCGTCCTTGCCCTGAAGCTTCACGTAGTTCTGCGGGATCATCGCGACTTCGGCGCTAGCTGGCTCGACACCGAGCGCCTTCACCGCATCGCGTACAGTCTCGAAAGCCTCCGGTGCGCACACGATTTCCCATGCACCGCCGTCGTCGTTCATGTCGTCGGCACCCGCGTCAAGCGCGGCGTTGAGCAGCTTCTCTTCGTCGGCATTGGTCTTTTCGACCACGACCTGACCCTTGCGGTGGAACATCCATGACACGCTGTTTTCAGCCGCCAGGTTGCCGTTGTATTTCCCCAGGAGATGGCGAATCTCGCCGACAGTGCGGTTCTTGTTATCGGTCAGCGACTGAATCAGGAGCGCCACGCCACCAGGTCCGTAGCCTTCATAGGTGATCTCTTCATACGAGACCCCCGGCTCCTCACCCGTGCCGCGACGGATGGCCCGCTCGATGTTCTCGCGAGGCATGTTGTTGGCCTTGGCATCGGCGATGATCGTCCGCAGACGCGGGTTCGTGCCCGGGTCTCCTCCGCCATTTCGTGCGGCGACCGTCAGTTCCTTGATGATGCGGGTGAACGCCTTGCCACGCTTCGCGTCGGCCGCGCCCTTCTTGTGCTTGATTGTGTGCCACTTGGAATGGCCAGACATGGCTAAAACTCCAGCAAATACGGGGAAATCCGGACCGGGCATTTTACCACGCGGCCCGATCCGCCCTGGTTTCTCAGCGGCGCGGAGCGCGAGCGAGAATCACCCAGACATCCGCGCGAGGATCCCACGCTCGGCCGCGATAATCCCCCAGAAGTGCGGTGATCTCAAAACCGGACTTTTCCAGACGGCGGACCATCTGCGGCACTGAGAGGGTGCGAAACGTCAAAGCAAAGCGGTGGACGCGCTTCCTGGTGGCGCTTCGCTCGGTGAACTCTTGTTCGAAGATCGTCAGATGGCGCGCGGGATCCTGCCGCACCGTTTCCACGAGTGTGACATGCGCACCGCCACGCCGGCCCCGCCATCCCGTGAGACTCAACCGCTTCTTGTATTCCTTCCACGAGGGCAGGTCGGCGACCAGCTCGATGCCGAAGGTGCCGCCGGGTTCGAGCACCCGGTGCACTTCGCCGAGCGTCGCCTTCAGGTCTCGCTCGCGGAGCAGCGACTGCAGGATCCCGTAGGGTGCCATCACCATCGAAAATCCGCCTGCTCCCGCTGAAGATGCGCTTCGGAGGGACTCCGGCTGAACAAAGGGGAGAAACCGGATGTCCCCGCGGATTAGCGAGATGTTCTTTGAGAGACGGGCGCGTTTTGTGCGGGCACGGGCACGCGCCAGCATCGGTTCGGATCGATCGATTCCGATAAGACGCACACCGGCGCGGCCGAGCGGTAACGAGATGCGACCCGTGCCGCATCCCAATTCGAGAACCGGACCACTTGCCTGCAGGGCGAGATTCCGCCAGAAGGGCACGTCACGCTTGCCCAGCGTGCGCGCGTTCTCCCAGTCGTAGAACGGCGCGTACTCGTCCCAGCCCTCGTGGCCTTCCACGCCTTCCACTAAGCCTTTTGCCCCACGGTGGCGAAGAGCATCGTGTTTTGAATTTCGACGAAGGACGATCCGGCGACACTGGCTTCGCGCTCGTATCCCGTGAGCACGTCAAGGTACTCGCGCCCGAGCCACGCCGCCGCATCGGACCGTGCGGTTTGAAGCGCGCTTTCGACCGCCTCACGACGTGCCTGCCAGGCTGACGCAGGCGGTGGACCAAGAATCGTCCGTGACACAGGAAACAGTCGCACGGAGAGTGGTTCGATACCGTGCCGCGCGAATCGCTCGGGGAGTGTCGGTCCGATGGTAGTTCGCTCGCCGCGCGGGCCATCCAACGCAGTGAAGAAATCCGCTGACAACTCGAACGCGCGTCGTCCCATTGGCGTCGAGCTGAAGCCATAGCGCGCGGTGTTGTCCGGTTCGACCGCCAGCACTCGTCCCTTCGCCCTCGTCACGCGCGCGAACTCCGCGACGGCAGTATCCACCTCGTCGATGTGCTGAAGGACCGCCACGGAATAGAGGGAATCGAAGACGCCATCCTTGAAGGGCAAGCAGCGGGCATCTGCAGCCGCAAATCCGACGCGCTGATTGTGGGAGAGTGTTTCCTGCCGCGCTGCGGCGACCTTTGACGGCACGAGATCCACACCGAACAGACGCAACTGAGAGATGTGCAGGCGTCCGATCTCGACTTCAGCGAGCCCCTCCCCGCAGCCGACGTCGAGGATTCGATTACCAGGCCGCGGTGCCAACGTCTCTTCGAGGAATGCGGTGAAGGCTTCATCCCACCACGCTTCGCGCAGATGCTTGAGCGTGGCGGACGTGAGCGCGTCGATCGAAGCGGCCATCAGTGTCAGTCCGATACGGCGAGCTCGCCGGGGACGATCGGTCGGGTGCGAGGGAGCAAACCCAGTCGCGACATCTGGCCGACCACCGCGAGAATGGCCACGAACACCGCGAGTTTGACGATATCGCCCGTTCGGGTCTGGGGCAGCACCTTCCACATCAGCCAGAGGATCGGCTGCCCGATCGCAACCGCCCAGACCGATCCGTAGAAGTAGCGACGTTCGTGTCCCTCGCCCTTGGTGGATCGCTTGACGCGCGGCAGATATCCAAGCGCGCCGAGCAACCACATCGTGCCGGCAATTGGAAAATACGCGACCTCGTACATTTGCTTCAGCCGCCACTCCCCTGTCATGACCGCGAATGCCAGACCGGCAATGTTCAACACCGCGAACGCGATGACCTCTCCCCACGCGGTCGTGTAGCACACGCGCCGATACAGCGGGTTCGGTCGATCTTCTGTGAAGCGAATGATGTACGGCTGTGGCTCGCAACCCGGCAACCGTCCGCGCAGGCCGGCGATGGCAGTACCGATCAGCACCAATGCCAACCAGGTCAAGAGTCGCGAATCGAAGCCGCGCTCGAACAGATCGAAGGTCAACGGCCCAGGGGCGATGAAGAACACGAAGATCCAGATCGGCCAGTGATTGAACCGGTAGTACAGCTTGTTCCGGTGACGAATCTTCCGATCGACGTCGCGCTCGATGTAGAGGGAGTCTGTGGCGAACTGTGGTTCGGTAGACATCAGCACCGGAATCTTATCAGCGTGCGATGCGGCCTTCGTCCATGATCAGCACCCGGTGCGCGCACGCACCGGCGAATTCTTCGTCGTGCGTCGCAATGACGAGCGTTCGTCCCTCGGATGCGAGCTGACGCAGCGTGGCGGCCAGCTCGCCGCGCCGCGCGGGGTCGAGTGATGCTGTCGGCTCGTCCATCAGCAGCAGCGGTGGCCCAACAGCCAGCGCGCGGGCAATCGCCACACGTTGAGCTTCACCGCCGGATAGCTCGCGCGGCACCGCATCCGCCCTGGCGCCAACGCCCAGATGGTCGAGCAGCTCGCGGGCTTTGCGCTCGGCCTCGCGCTGCGGCTGACGCTGCACGTGCACCAATGCCAGCCAGACGTTGTGGACCGCGGTGAGATGCTCGAAGAGGTGATGAAACTGGAACACCATGCCGACGCGACGGTGCAATTCGCGCAATGCCTCGCCGCGCGGCGGGGGTCCAGCCGACAGTTGTAAGCCGTCGATCGCCACACTCCCGGCAGCAATCGAATCGAGCCCCGCAACGGCACGTAGCACGCTGGTCTTGCCCGCTCCGGACGCGCCCATCACCGCAACGATTTCGCCGCGCGCAACCTCCAGCGACACGCCACGAACGACAGGCCTCGCACCCCGCCGCACCTCGAGATCACGAACGACCAGGACACTCAGGTCCGACGCCACGTGCGCTCCAATCGCCGGGCGAGATGGGACACCGGTAACGACAATACGAGATACAGCGCGGCGCACAGCAAACCGGGCACGAACCAGGTCCCGATGTTCGAGGCAAAGATCGTCGTCTGCTTCGTCAGCTCGACGACCGTGATCAGCGACACGAGAGAGCTGTCCTTCAAGAGTGCGACGAAGTCATTGGTCATCGGCGCGAGGGCCAGACGAAGCGCCTGCGGTCCCCGGATGAGCATCAAGGTCTGACGATCGCTGAACCCGAGGGTGCGTGCCGCATCGAGTTGGCCCGGCGGGACGGACTCGAGTGCGCTTCGATAGATTTCGCTCTCGTAGGCGCCGTAATTCAACCCGAGCCCGATGAGTGCGGCAAGAAAGGCCGGCAACTGCACGACCGTGGCCAGACCGTAATAAATCACGAACAGCTGCAGCAGCAGCGGCGTCCCTCGAATCAGCTCGACCCAGCCAGTGAGCAGCGCCCTCAGTGGCGACGGACCATACACGCGCCCACTCGCGATCAATACGCCGATGACGATCGCCAGCGCCATCGACAACACAGACAACACCAGGGTGATGACCGTCGCCGTCAGCAGCGATGGCAGATAGCGCGCTGTCGCATCCCACACCGACAATTGCGCCGCCGTACTCTGTGTCGTCTGCGGGGCCGGCCCGGATTCATCGGCTGTGACGCGGACATACAGGTTCCGCTGATCCTCGTTCCACATGTTCCATCGCCGGAAAATCGCTTCGAGCCGGCCGTCGCGCATGGCCTGCTTGAGAATCGCGTCGATCTGATTGCGCAGCTCGGTGTTCTGCGGCGCCAGGATCCCGACGTAATAACCCACCCCGACACTGGTCGGCTGGTTGGTGAGCGCCGGATGACGACGAACGCCGCGCTCGGCGAGCACTTCGTCGAGCAGCACGCCGTCCACGCGCCCGACCGCAAGATCCGTATACGGGTGGACATCGTCTTCGTATGGAACGACGACGACACCGTGTTCTTTTTCAGCACTGGTGAGCAGATCGAACGCCAGCGTCGCTGCCAGCGTCGCGACACGACGTCCGCGCAGATCGGCGAGTGTTCGATAGCGCGCGGCATCGGCGGCGCGCACCGTGAGAATCTCCCGGAACCGATAGTACGGAACCGTGACGGCCAGCCGTGTTCGTCGCGCGAAGCTGTCTTCGATGCCGCTCAGTCCGATGTCGAAGTCGCCGCGGGCGACGGACGCATCGATGGTCGTGAAGCCGGTCTGAATGAAGCGCGGCCTGCGGTTCAGGCGTTCGGCGAGCATCGACGCGATATCGACCTCGAAGCCGACGACGCGCGTCGGATCGTTGGGATCGGCTTCGACAAACGGCGCACCACCTTCAGCGTCGCCGCCCCGGCGGAGTTCGTGCGTCTGCGCCGCCATATTCACGGCCAGGAGCGCCGCCACGCACACACACATGAGAGCGCGCGCGGGCGCGCGCGAGACGATTCGCGATCGCCACTGGTGACCCATCGATGGGAAGAAAAGCAATTTGCGCCAGTATGTCTCAAGCGTGAGTGGAACGCGGAGACGCATAACCGCGTCTCGTCCGGCGTCGTCACGATGCGCCGAAGCCCGGCGGTCGCCGGGCGGCGCAATGTGGAGGCGCAAGCGCTCGCGCGTATCCCTCACTGGACCGAGGGATCGTGGGCATGACGCGTTCGACGCACGGGCGAGATCAGCCCTCGCGTTTACGTCGCTCGAGCTCGTCGAGCGTTCTCGGCCAATCCTCCCGTAGCAAACGTGACAGCGATCGATCCGCCAGAAGGCGGCCTCCCGTCTGACACGTGACGCAGTAATTTGCTTCGTTGTCGGCGTACACGATCCGCTGCACCGGAGACCCGCAGACCGGGCACGGTTTCCCATACCGGCCATGAACCGCCATGCCTTCGCGAAACGCCGTGACTTTCTCGGGAAAATCGTCGCCTGCCTCCTCTTGCAGTCGCTTAGTCCAAGTCGTCAGCGTGGCGCGCGTCGCTTCGTACAGGCGATAGGATTCGTCGGTCGTCAGACCGGCCGTTTGCTTGAACGGAGACAGACGCGCCGCATGAAGGATTTCGTCCGAATAGGCGTTACCGATCCCGCTGAAAAGATGTGGATCGGTCAGAGCGCGTTTAAGCGTGTGATTGTCTCGGCGAAGGGCCTCGTCGAAAGCCGCAAAGTCTATCTCGAACACCTCGAGACCGCCCGGGTCATGCTGCGAGAGGGCCTCGTTCCCCTGCACAACGTGTAAGGAGGCACGCCGCTTGGTACCCGCTTCCGTGAGAATTAGCGTTCCATGGGCGAAGTCGAGTGCAAGGAGGCCAACCTTGCCCGGAATCGGGGCGCGAGGCAGCTTCCATCGGAACCGCCCGGCAATCATCAAGTGGAAGACCAGAAACGTAACGCCTTCCATCTCGAACACGATTCGCTTGCCTAAGCGGCGCAGAGCCACAACCCTGCGACCCCGGATCGAATCGAGCGGCGGGTCGATGGAACGGAGCAGAAAGGGGGACACCAGACGCACGTTCTCAATCGTGCGACCGACGACGCGCGGGCCAAGCGCGTGCAGATACAGCTGGATGTCTGGGAGTTCAGGCACGCGCTGGACAGTCTAGCCGCTTGCGAAGCGGAGACGTCCAGAGCGACGAAGCCCAAGATCAAAAAACGAGCCGCGCGGCGGGATATGCCGCGCGGCTCAGGGCTTTAGGATACGAAACGACTGTTCGTGTCTGGTCGGACCGACCGTTTAGGCCATGCGACGGCGAAGCGCCGCGAGACCGAACAGGCCGATTCCAAGGAGCGAGAGCGTTGCCGGCTCTGGCACCGTGGAGAATCCGCCAAAGAGCGAGACGTGCGAGATCGATCCATTGCTTGGCCAGAAACCACTGAGATCGATGGTCTCTTGACCATCCCAGCCCAGCTCGTCCAAGTCGAACAGATACCAAGAGGGGTTGTTGTTGCCATCCTTGACGAACAGAAACGTCTGTCCGTCCAAATAGGCGCCACCAGTCCACGTGATGCTGCCACCTGACAGATCGCCGTTGAAGTTGGTCTGATAGGAGCCCGCCAACGGCTTCTCTTCTCCGCCGCCCGCGTTCTGCTTGTACTGCTCCGTTCCCAGGACGCAGCCGCAAGCAGTGGCAGCCTCAGCGAGCGCCTGAGGAGTGCTGGTCTGCGATCCCGACCACTCCGAACCGGGCAGGCCGACCCCCGGGTAAATTTCCAACGCCTGCACACTTGAAACTGGCACCAGCAGCGCTGCTGCCAACAAACTCACACCGACAAAATTCTTCATGCTATCCCTTAGCCCTTTCGATTGAATTCGACTGCGCCAACCTGAGCAACAATCGAACCACATCTGTCAGAACTGATCCGCCCTTTTCTTTTCAACGACTTAGACAGTCCGCCGATTTCGATCAAGTGCAAAAAGTCAGCCTACTAGCGGATCTTTGTTCGACGAACGAAGCATCTCCACGTTCAGGCGGCGACTAATTTCTTAAGCGAAAGACGGCTTGGTCGAAGCCGATTGAAGAGACGATTGGGCAACTCTGAAGCCAAGTCGACGAAGCGAGACTTGATGTTGATTCTCAATGACTTACGAAATCGAAGCCGCGATGAAGTCGCTGAGCGAGCAGACTTAAGAATGCCCGCGCGCTGAATTAAGAACCTTTCAGGACGATGCGGAAGACTCTCGCGCAATCCGCTTCTCGAATCGCTATCATGGTGATCGTTCCTCGTTCGGAACGCCCCCGGAAACTACTGTCGCGACGATAAGCGGACCTATGCGAATACTGTCGCCATCCATCGGCGGTTGGCACCATGC
>DATCXH010000999.1:0-4095 GCA_036565925.1 Vicinamibacterales bacterium | reverse complement strand
ACAACGGCGAGCGCACTCACAGCTCGCTGGGCGACATCACACCCGAGGAGTTCGCAGCGAAGATTGCGACGGAGCCGAAGCGAAGCGTAAATTCAACCGCAGACTCTAAATCCCAGCGGGACTAAATTGGGTGTCAGGTCGATATGAAACCTCGAAGGAGTTGGCTTCGCCGCCACGGCGTGGTTGGTGGCGGCGCCGGACACTACGCCAAGGAATCCTTAGTATCGTGACAATGTAGGAACCGGGAAGCGATGGCGGCGATCCCTCAAGAGGCGCGGATCGCCTGGATGAGTGGCCGAACCCCGACGATCTGCATCACGCGCTTCAGGTTGTATGCCAGAACGTGCAGGCTCATCTCTGTCTTTATCCGCGGTATCGTTTTCGTCAAAAAGTGTGTCGCTCCCATCCAAGCTTTGAGCGTTCCGAACGTGTGCTCAACGGTTTGCCGCCGGATTCGACCCGCCTCAGGCATCTGGTCCAGGCGTTGTTGGACACGATCGAAGACCTCCTCTCGCTCCCATCGGCCGATGCGCCGGTATTTTGCAGTCGTGCAGGCATTGCGCATCGGGCACTTCGGGCAGGCCGATGACCAGTACTTGTGCAGCGTCATATCGTCTTCGATGGTAGAGAAGCGCCAGACCGCACGCTCACCAGCCGGGCAGCGGTACTCGTCGCTCGCGGCGTCGTAGGTGAAGTCGCGCTTGTCGAAGCGACCGTCAGCCTTGCTATTGGAGGTGAGCGGCTTCGGCACGATTGTCTCTATGCCGGCATCTTCACACTTCAGTAGCTCGGTACCTTCGTAGTAGCCGCGATCCGCCAAGAGCGCAGTCACCGCTTAGGTCCGCGGCACTCCCTGACCGCGTCACAGCAATTCTAGTGGTGCGACCAAAAAGGGAGGCAAGACAAAGATAGGATTAGATCGACTGCCTCTAAATTGGAGGCAGGCAAAAACCATTGAAGACGCACCTGCGAGGTGCATTGCACCGCGCACTAATCGCTACCGTCGGCAATGCACGAAAGGCTGCCGGTCTAACTCAGCGCGCTCTCGCAAGCAAACTAAAGCGTTCTGATTCGTTCGTCTGGAAGTTCGAAGCGGGCGAACGCCAGCTGAAGGTTCTTGAATTCATCGAGGTCGCAAACGCGCTTGATGTCGAACCGGAGGAGCTTATGCGGCGTCTTAAGAGGAGTATCCGGCACAAGAACTAACGGGCAGAAGTAAGGGCTTTTGCGCTCCCGTTATTGATCTCGAACATGAGCCCAACCATATCGGCAGTGGCGTTCGCATCTAGTACGCGCTCGCCATCGACGTGTTTTGTCTTGGTCACCTTGCAATTGACGCGTTGTCTATCCCCATTCAAAACAGATTGACGCGTTTCTATTCGAGTCAAGCAGCTTCCGCCGCTGTTCTCCCGTAACCGGTTCTCTTTCGCTGTCGGCGAGCACAGCGGCTCGCAGCTCGTCCACGCAGTCGTCCGCCAGACCAAACCTGGCGCGCCCACTCGAAAAATGTTTGCATGTACTCCGCGATGAGATCTTCGCGGGTCGAGCTTGATTCCCGCGCATCAAGACGCGTCGACTCTTCCGCCTGTCGAAAACACTGGCATCCGAGATCGCGGCGGCGCTTCACTCGGCATCGACTGCAGGACGCGGCGACGCAGGCGCATCGCGTTTGCGACGGGCATGCGCCCCGCGCTCCAGCGCTCGAAATGGCTGCGCAACATGTGAGCAGGTCACTGGAGGATGCCAACGGACGACCATCAACCGACTCCATCAATTGAGGCGCGCGCATCTTCGTTGGGGATGTGAAAGGACTGTGACGCCGTTGCGAATCTGGCAGCACGGTCGCAGTGTGGTGGCGCAGATACCGGGCCCTCGATTTGGATCGCGAGCGTCGCGTCGAATTTCATTGCAGCGTAGGCGTGTCTGCCACTAGTCATACAGGTGAAGAACAGCACGTTCAGCGGCGATACTAGACCGCACGCTCCGCGACGATCACGATGGCGGCGGAGGCGGCGCGTACGGAAACGCGTAGTGCGGCAGCGACAGTAGGTTGTCGCGCGGGTCGCCGTCCGGGTGGTCGCGATAGTAAGGCGTCTCCGTGCCGTCCTTGTTATGGCGCACGATGATCTCCTTACTGTCGAGCGAGAAGATGCTGCGTTGCTGCAGATCGATCAGCTCCTCCGGCGCCACGTCGAAGCGAAGGAACGGCGCGAGCGCTTCGTGGAGATCGTCCCTGAGAGCGCCCTCGATGTATTCCTTCCGCCGCTCGTCGACGAGCTTCTCGATGCGCCGCTCGACCTCCTCCGCGATCTCTTCCGGCGTAGCCGACCCGCCGAGATCGGCGGCCACGTCCTGCTCAATCTGCGCGCGCTCGTTCGCGTTGATCTCGTCGCGCTCGCGATCCTGGAACTCCCGGATCAGTCGGTCGCGCTCCCGCGTGCGCATTCGCCACGTCGCGCAGAGCAGCTGATCGATTTGTCCACTGACCAGGTAGATGCGCTGGGCGTCGAGCACGATCGGTGCGAGCACGCGCTTCAACTCCTTGCGCTCGAGGATCTGGCCGACGGTCAGCGTGACGACCGTCGGCTCGCTCACCTCGTCGGCGCGAACGAAGTCGAGGCGATCGACGCCGGGAGCTGTGACCTCCGGCTTGAAATCGTTGGCGAAGCTGAGGAAGTCGGGGACGTCGTAGCGCACCGCCGAGACGGCGCCGCCGTCGCGCTCCTCGCCGACCGGCGCGATGTCCTCGCGCAGCACCGGTTGCTTGTCGAGGACGACCTCTTCTGCGCTGAAGGCGATACCCTTCTTATCGATGATCATCGCCTCGTCGAGCTTCGCCACGATCTGGTGCTCGGTGAAGTAGAACGGGTCCCACCGCCGCGACGCCGCCGGGAGGCGAGCGGGAAGCGCGTCGAGCACCGACGCGAGGCCCTGTTCATCGGTCTTCTCCGCGATCTGCTTCGCCGCGTAGTGCTCGGCGATCGCCTGGCCTATCAAGCCCGCAAACGAGCTGACAATGAGCCCTGCCGCGATGCTGAACGGGCCGATGAACGGAAACAGAACCACGATTCCGGCGACGACGAACAGCAGCGTCGCTAGCAGGCCCAGATCGACGTCGACATCGGACTCCCATTCGATGATGCCAACGGCGTTGCGCTTCGGGTTGAAGAAGAACTGCACGGCGATTCCAACATCGGGCGTCGATTTTTCGTACGTGGCGTCCACGTTCACCATGAGCCGCCCGGTAGGAACCGGCGGGAGAGGTCCGGGCTGTAACTCCGGCCCCACGCTGATGCTGTCGATCGTGCCGATCTCGTCGCTGTCCGGATCAGAGAGGTCCTCGCGCAGCGGAAAGCTGAAGTCGGAGCTTCCCGGTTTCCTCTCGGCGCGCTGAACCTTCGCATCGGGGCCCAGCAAGGCAAAGAGTCCGGGCGCCGTCGCGAAGGCGATCGCGCTCGCGGGTTCGCGGAAGTCCTGCGCGAGGCTTAGGATGCCGCGCGACGGCAGGAATTCATTGCCGGGCTTCGCGCGCAGCGCGAGGTCGACGTAGATGCCGAGCGTACGCCTTCCATCGGGAGGGAAGAGCTTCTGCATGCGGATCTGCTGGACCTGCTGGCCCTGCGCGACGCCGAGGGGCAGGTCGCGATCGAGGCGGCTACGGATCTGATCCTCGACGAAGGGCACGTCGACTTGGGCCTGTTCCAGCGCGAACTTCGTCAACGGATCAAACCTAGCGAACGACAGCCGAAGACGGTGATTCGTCTCGAGCCCGTTCGACGTTCGGTCGGCGTTCAGCGCCAGATAGACGATCAGCCCCATGTTGCCTTCGGTCGTTCGATCTCCGTCCGGCGGCGGAAGATGCTGAACGATCGTCGTGAAGACGTCGACGTGCATGAAGTCCATTCGCAGCTCGATCGTCTTCACCGGCGAGGCGAAGATGTCGTCCCAGATCCGGATCGAGCCGCCGGCGGAGACCGACGCGTTGCGGCCGGCGACGCTGCCGAAGCGTACGCGCGTGACGTCGGAACGATGATCGCGGATCGTGCGCAGCGATGCCGTAGCGGCCGACGACCACAGCTTCAGCGTATTGTCGGC
>DATCXH010000743.1:0-3341 GCA_036565925.1 Vicinamibacterales bacterium | reverse complement strand
CATGGCCTCCTTCGCGCGCAGCCATTCGCAGAACACGTCGATACCCATCCCGCGCCTGCTGGAAAGACCGAGAACCGGCGCGTCGCAACCGATCGCGCGCAGGTTTCTACGCAACTGCAGATCGTCGAACCGAGCGGCTTCCAGCAGATCCGTCTTGGTCAGCAACACCAGCTCGGCGGCACCGAACATCGCCCGTTCGCGTGTGGGGAGGTCGTCGCCGTCTGGCACCGACAACAGTGCAACGTTGTGGTGCTGGCCGAGATTCAGGCTCCCGGGACAGGTGACGTTGCCATCGCTCTCGATGAACAGCAGATCGAGGTCGGGCGTCACGATGTCGCGCATCGCCCGTTGCAACATGCTCGCATCGAGATGCCGTGTGGCTCCCGTCATCACCTGCAGCGTAGGCACGCCCAATGCACGGAACCGGCAAACGTCAGCGTCGGAAGCGAGATCGCTCACTACGACGGCGATCCGGTAATCGCGCGTCAACGCCGGGATCGTCGCCTCCAGCAGGGAAGTCTTGCCGGCGCGCGGCGTCGAGACGAGGTTGATGGCGGTGACGCCGTACAGGTCGAGGGAGTCGCGGTTACGTCGTGCAACGCGGTCGTTGCGGACCGCGGCCTCTGTCCCCGCCGTGCTCGCCAGGTCGAGTTTGCAAAGCTCGCACATGACCGCACCCCTTTTTTCCTTGTGGTTCGACATTGAGCAGCCTGATCCAGTTTCTGCCGCCCGATACTCGGTACGTATACGTAGGATAACGCGGCGCCGGATGCGGGGGACTGCTCGCAAACGATGAAAGCATCTAAGCCTTTAGGCCTAGATGCCTGTAAGCCATACCGACACCGTTGCATTTGCAACGGCATCAGCCGCCTTGCCGAATCAAACTACTTCCGAGTCGTCGTGTCGGGCAATTGCCGGAAGATGCTGCGGACGGCGGGGTAGCCGGCCCACGCAATCTGACGGAAACCGGTGGCAGGCGTCGAGCTGACGTCGAACCTGTCCGACACCTGCGCCCCGCAGCGCGGGCATCACGCTAGGGTTTGGAGCGCGACAGCGCAAGCCAGAGCCCTCCGCCGATCAGGAACACGCCACCGATTCGCGACGCGGCCCTGACGCGCTTCGCATCGATTTGCCCGGCGACGCGACCCGAGATCAGCGCGTAGGCACTGTCGGAGAGCGCAGCAAGCACCATCGCAGTCCCGCCGAGGATCGCAATCTGCTGCACGAAGAAGCCCGTGCGCGGCGCCTTCACGTGCGATGCCACCGTGGCATTGCGCGCCGACCGAAATAACTGAATGCCGAGAATGACCAGGTAGACGGCGCCGGCCAGCTTGATCCATTCGAACCAATGGCCGACGACGGTCACGATGGACGTGAGGCCGATCGCCACGGTGAGGATCATCAGTCCCACACCAACCTGCGTGCCTGCCACATTGAGCAGCCCTGCACGCACGCCATGGCGCATTCCGTTTGCCAGGATCAGCGCGTTGGTCGGGCCGGGGATGACAACTGCTACCGCGCAGACGGCGACATAGGCGAAGTAAGTTTCCAAGTTCATGGCGTCACCCCGCGACCTGAGCGCAGCAGCTTACATGCTATCGTCGCGCGCATGCACAAGACATTCGTCGCGGCGCTGGCTGCAGTCGTATTCCTGATTGGCGCCACCGAGACATCCTGGTCGCAAACAGACGCGATCGATCTGCTGATCAAGAATGCCCGTGTCGTCGACGGCACCGGAGCACCGGCGTATCAGGGTGACATCGCGATCCGCGGCGACACGATCCTGCGAATCGCGCCGCGCATCGACGGCGCCGCCACGAAGATCGTGGACGCCCGCGGCAAAGTGCTCGCACCCGGGTTCATCGATATTCATGTCCACGCCCGCGAGACTCTTTTCAAGGTGCCGACGGCGGACAACTACGTGCGCCAGGGCGTGACCACGCTCATCGAAGGTCCGGATGGCGCGTCGCCCTTGCCCATCGGATCGTTCCTCGAGCGCGTCGCTGCTGCACACGTCGTGCCGAACTTCGGGTTGTTCGTGGGCCAGGGTTCCGTTCGCGATTCGGTGCTGGGAACTGTCGATCGCCACGCCACGCCAGCGGAGCTCGACCAGATGCGCAAGATCGTGCGGCAGGCGATGACTGACGGAGCATTCGGCTTGAGCACCGGCTTGTTCTATGTGCCGGGCGCGTTTACGTCGACCGACGAAGTCGTGGAGCTGGCCAAGGTTGCCGGTCAGATGCACGGCATCCACGTCTCTCACATGCGCGACGAGGCATCACGCGTGCTGGATAGCGTCCGCGAGACGATCGAGATCGGAGAGAAAGGGGGCCTGCCGACACAGATCACGCATCACAAGATCATCGGCGCACTCAACTGGGGTAAAAGTGTCGATACGCTGCGCATGGTCGACGAGGCCCGCGCCCGCGGTGTCGACGTGACCATAGACCAGTATCCGTACACTGCATCCTCGACCAGCATTCACGCGGCGCTGGTGCCCGCATGGGCCAACGAAGGCGGTCTAGCTCGCTTGCTGGACAGATTGAAGGATGCGTCGGCACGCTCGCGAATCCGTGCCGAGACGATCCGGCTCATCAAGGAAGAGCGCGGCGGCGGCGATCCGGGCAACGTGCAGATTTCCGCCTGCGAATGGGATCCGGCGCTAGCCGGCAAGCGCCTGAGCGAAGTGACCCGCTCACGCAAGCTCGAACCGACGGTGGAGAATGCAGCCGACACCGTGCTGTGGATGATCGAGCAAGGCGAGTGCTTCGCCATCTTCCATGCCATCAATGAGGCTGACCTGCAGCGGATTCTGCAACACCCGATGACGATGGTCGGCTCGGACGGCTCGATTCCGATCTTCGGGCAAGCCAGCCCGCATCCGCGCTCTTACGGTACGTTCGTACGCGTGCTCGGGCGCTACGTGCGCGAGCTGAAGGTCCTCACGCTCGAGGATGCGGTTCGCAAGATGTCAGGGTCGCCCGCCAGGCGGCTCGGCCTGGCCGATCGCGGGCTGCTGAAAGAGGGACTGAAAGCGGATCTCGTCCTGTTCGATCCCGACACCGTGCGAGACAGCGCCACCTTCGAGAAACCCCATCAGTACGCGGAGGGTGTGTTGCTCGTGGTCATCAACGGCGAGGCGGTGTTCGAGAACGGGGCGATGACCGCTGCCCGCCCCGGCCACATTCTCTACGGCCCAGGACACGAGCCGCGCGACTGACACGATCCGATTCGCCGCGGCTCCAGGGTTGGCTCTATCATTGGCGCGCCCAAATGCCCCGGAGGGCGTCATCGGACTCGGCGCTGTGACACCACGCAGTGACACTTGCCGTCGCCTTCTC
>DATCXH010000853.1:0-2077 GCA_036565925.1 Vicinamibacterales bacterium | reverse complement strand
GGAAGTCGCCGATGTCGATGGCCTTCTTCTCAGGCGGCCACTCGACCAGCCGGAATCGTCCGGTGCCGGCAATGTCGATCAACAGCTCGACCAGATCGCGCAGCGAGATCGGCTCTGCGCCGCCGACGTTGTACGCCTGGCCGTTGCAGTCATCGGACGCACCCGCGCGCAGAAACGCGTCTGCGGCGTCGTCGACGAAGACGAAATCGCGCAGCTGACCACCGTCGCCGTACAGTTGAATCTCGCGGTCTTCGACCACCTGTCGGATGAACCACGCGATGAAGCCCTGACGATTGTGTTTGATCAATTGACGTGGTCCGTAGACGTTGGTGAGACGGAGCGAGCAGCCGCGCACGCCAAACACGTTGTTGTAGACCACGTGGTAGTACTCACCCGCCGCCTTGTTGATGCCGTTCACGTCAGTCGGTTGGACCAGGTGCGATTCCGAGACCGGCAGCGACTCGGGACGGCCGTAGACCTGTCGCGTGCCAGCAAACACCACCTTCACACGCGGATTGTAGACGCGGCACGCTTCGAGCAGGGTCAACTGCGCGCGGCAATTGATCTCCAGGTCGGTGTGCGGATCCTGCATGCTGTCGATGTGGCTGACCTGGCCGGCGAGATTGAAGATGACATCCTGCTCACGCACCAGATAGTTCATGGTGCTCTGTTGCCGGATGTCGGCGATGTTCACCGTCACACGGTCTTCAATGCCATGGATGTTGAACAGATTGCCGCCGTACTCGGAGATGAGCGAATCGACGATCAGCACGCGCGCGCCGAGCGCGGCGAGCTGACGAGCGAGATTGCTGCCGATGAATCCGAGCCCGCCGGTGATCATCACCTGGCGGTCGCGATAAAACGCGCGGAACGCGTCTGCGCCCGTGCTCACGCGGCCGATTCTATCAGAGCGCGTAAGCCCTTTAGCTTGGCCACGATCATGAGCTCCACCCACATCACCGCGAGATCCGCATAGGTGTGGAGGATCCGCTTGGGCGTGAAGAACTCAGAGACACCCGAGCGCCGTGCGTAGTGGTGGATCGACACTTCCCGGAACTGCGCGCCGGCGCGCTGTGCCTGCTTCACGAGCTCGACGCAGATCGAGCCGCTGCTGCTCGACAGCCTGATCTTGTCGAGGATCGAGCGACGGATCAGACGGAAGTCGCAATCCACATCGTTGATCGGCAGCCAGAACGACCAGCGGGTCACGAAACGATGGAGGTTACCGATGAAGACGCGATGCGGCGGGTCCTGGCGCGTCATCTTCATACCGTTGACGAAATGCGTGTCCTCGGTCAGCAGCATGAACAGGATCGAGATCTCGTTGACGTCGTATTGCCCGTCGCCGTCGGTATAGAAGACGAGATCCTTCCTGGCGTGCTCGAAGCCGCTGCGCAGCGCGGCGCCATAGCCACGATTGATCACATGATGAACGACGCGCAGCTTCGGCACCTGCGTCGCCAACGCCGCCAACACTGAAGCGCTCTCATCCCTCGAGCCGTCGTTGACGACGATGATCTCGTAGTCGTCGGTGAGCTCGCCGAGCACGCGATCGGCCTGGACGACCAGGTCACCGATCGTGTTCGCGTCGTTGTAGCAGGGAAAGAACGCCGAAATGGATGGTTTCGGCACGCGCAAGATATATCACTTTTTGGGCCTGTTGCGTGGCCTCGCGATCAGTCGCCACGGCAGCGCGGCCGACTCCGCGATGACGCGGCCCGACATCTTCGATTGCCCCTCACGACGTTCGACGAAGGTGATTGGCACTTCAACGATGCGACCGCCAGCGGCGTGGGCTTCCCACGCCATTTCCACCTGAAAGGCATAGCCGTCGGACACGATTCGGTCGAGTGGCAGACGCGCGAGCAGCCCGCGCGTCCAGCATCGAAAACCGCTCGTGCAGTCGTGCACCGGCAGACGCGTGATCGCGCGGACGTACCAATTTGCGAAGCGGCTCAATACGAGACGATGTGCCGGCCAATTACGGAGTTCTCCGCCCGGAATATACCGGGATCCAATGACGAGATCTGCCGCATCGGCCGCCCTGAGAAGTTGCGGCAGCGTCGCGGGGTCGTGC
>DATCXH010001039.1:0-9488 GCA_036565925.1 Vicinamibacterales bacterium | reverse complement strand
GGCGGTCAACACGGCCGAAATGGTCGAGACAACACCAGAGTGCGCCATCACGGAGTAGACCTGTTTGAACTTTGCCTCGCCGCCCATCAGTGTCGAGAAAATGAGCAACAAAATACCGGCGATGAGTGCGCTGAACAGTGGTCCGAGGATCAACGTCGCGCCGGCAAGCACATAGGGGAGAGCGCCAACGAAGCGTTCCACGCCGGCGACCTGTTGATCGGTCATGTTGGGGTTGCGCGTCGCCTGCTCGAACATCGCGTCCTGCATCCCCTCCGAAGACATGATGTAGAACTGACATGCGGCCGCGATGAGCAGCGTGATGGCCATGACGCCGAGCCAACGCGGACGCGCGGCGACTGCGGCGAACGTTGCCTTTGGCGACGTCAGCACGCCCAACATGCGGGCGAGCAGCCCGGGTTGTGAGGCCGGTTGTGCGGTAGTTGTGTCTGCCACTACGCGGTCCCTCCCAGCACCGTCATGGTCACCGCTAAGAGCAGCGCCAGAACGGCATAGACCCCAAGGAACGCAGCTGCGAGCGATCGGGCCCGTCGTCCATACAAGACTGCGACGCCGATGGCCAGCAGCACCACCCACCAGAGCACGAACACGTCAAACGCCCCGACGAACCGTCCCGCGAACGATGCGGCATCGAGGGCCCGAAACCAGAGCCCGAGGGATGTCGCACCGCCTGTGGCCTCGCGCGCATAAGTCACTGGCGCCGACACCAGGAGTCGAACAGCAAGGATGACGCTGGCATGGGCGACCACCGCGAGCACCTGTGAGAATGAGACGTTCCGATTGCCTCTCCCGAATACGAGCGCAATGACCGCCGCGAGCACCATGGTCAGCAGCGGTCCAGCAACGATTGCTGTCGCCACCCCGTAAAGGGGACCCTTCGCGCTGTAGGCCTGGAATTCGGCGTACCGCGCTTCGTCGACAGGTTGCCCGAACCCCAATGTCGTACGCTCCCACTGATCCACCAGCGCCACCTGACCGACCTCGGTCTCGAATAGCAGCGCCTGGCTCGCCGCGGTGACGACCGCGAGCACCATCACGAGTCCAACCCACCGGGGCGATGCAGCCACGGCCCGAAATGTTGTGCGGGGACATCGGATGACGCCGATAAGTCTTGGGAGGAACCCGAGTGTGGATGGCGAAACCTCCGCCTCCGGTACTGAGCTCAATCAGTCTCCTAATACGGCAAATGTCCAGTTCTGTTCCTTATGGGCGGCTGCCCAACACTGAACAACGCAAGTGGGACATGTGGGAGGCCCTTCGCATGGGAGGGCGGGACCCTTCGACCTGCGCGGAGCAGGCCCTTTCCTTTATTCCACCACAACTTCGGCTCGACTACCTCGACCCTATCGGGCAGGACCGTGCAGGCCGAGAAGTAATGACGAGCCGCAGTGCCCCGCACGGCGTGATTTGCCACAGGTGCTCTCAGGCGCAACGACGTTGACGACCATTCAGGTGAAAAGGCCACAGCGCATGTCGGCCAGTGATCGGTAAATGGCGGTTCGAATCGGAGAGCTGCTTCTCAAAGAGAAGCGTATTTCACCCGAGCAACTCCAGGAGGCGCTGAATTATCAGCGCCAGCATGGGGGGAAGCTCGGTTTCAATCTGATCAAGCTCGGATACGTCAAAGACGACGAGATCACCGCACTTCTCAGCAAGCAGTACGGCGTTCCCTCAATTGCACTGGGTCAGTTCGACGTCGATGCCGCGGTCGTGAAGCTCGTTCCGGCGGAGACAGCCCAGAAGTACCAAATCATCCCGCTCTCCCGGTCAGGCGCGACGTTGACGATCGCGATGACCGACCCGACGAACGTGTTCGCCATGGACGACATCAAGTTCATGACGGGCTACAACGTCGAGCCGGTCGTGGCGTCGGAAACGGCCGTCGTCGAGGCGATTCAGAAGTACTACTCGAAGGCCTCGGGAGCCTCCAACGGCGGTGGCGGTGGAAGCGGATCGACGCAGACCGGCACCAGTGCGCTCGAAATGGCCAGCAAGGCCCTCGAGGAGATGCCGTCGCTCGGCGATGCCGGCGACGTCGAGGTCCTCGAGGAGTTCGAAGAGATCAGCGCCGAGGCACTCGCCAAACAAGGCGAGGAAGCGCCGGTCATCAAGCTGGTGAACGTGATCCTGATGTCGGCCATTCAGAAGGGGGCGAGCGACATTCACATCGAGCCCTACGAGAAGGAACTGCGCGTCCGGTACCGCATCGACGGCATTCTCTACAACATCATGCAGCCGCCGATGAAGTTCCGCGACGCGATCACGTCACGCATCAAGATCATGTCCAAACTGGACATCGCGGAAAAGCGGTTGCCGCAGGACGGGCGCATCAAGATCCGGTTCCAGGATGGCGGCGAGATGCGCGACATCGACTTCCGCGTCTCGTGTCTGCCGACGCTGTTCGGCGAGAAGATCGTCCTCCGTCTCCTCGACAAGACCAAGCTGATGCTCGACATGACGAAGCTTGGGTTCGAGAAGGAATCGCTCACCAAGTTCGAAGTGGCGATCGAGAAGCCGTGGGGCATGGTGCTCGTCACCGGACCGACCGGGTCCGGTAAGACCAACACGCTGTATTCATCGATTGCCCGCATCAATACGCCGACGACGAACATCATGACCGCGGAAGACCCGGTCGAGTTCAACTTGATGGGCGTCAATCAGGTGCAGGTGCGCGAGAACATCGGCCTCAACTTCGCCGCCGCGCTGCGCAGCTTCCTGCGTCAGGACCCGAACATCATCCTCGTCGGCGAAATCCGCGACTTCGAAACGGCGGAAATTGCCGTCAAGGCCGCACTCACGGGGCACTTGGTGCTGTCGACGCTGCACACCAACGATGCTCCGAGTACGGTGAACCGCTTGATGAACATGGGCATCGAGCCATTCCTGGTCGCCAGCTCGCTGAATCTCATTTGTGCACAGCGGCTGGTTCGCAGAATCTGCAAGAACTGCACGGAACCGGACCCGACACAGGCTGCCGCACTCATGCAGGCCGGCTTCAATGCCGAAGATGCAAAGACAGTGGTCCCCAACAAGGGCAAGGGTTGCGAGAAGTGTAACAACACGGGATACAAGGGCCGCGTCGGTCTCTACGAGGTCATGGAAGTGACCGAGGAAATCCGCGAGCTCATTCTGGTTGGCGCATCCGCCCTCGAACTCCGCCGCAAGGCGGTGGACGAAGGGATGATCACGCTACGAAGCAGCGGACTGCGCAAAGTCAAAGAGGGCGTGACGACGATCGAGGAGATCGTGAGGGAGACCGTCAAGTGATGACGTTGCCTGAACTGCTGCACACGATGGTGCAGATGGAAGGTTCCGACCTTCATATTACCACTGCCACACCGCCACAGGTGCGCGTCCATGGACACCTGGTGCGGCTGTCGGGCGCCGACCTGGCCCCGTCGGAAACCAAGCAGCTTGCCTACAGCGTGCTCACCGACGCCCAGAAGAAGCGCTTCGAGGAGACGTTGGAGCTCGACTTCTCGTTCGGTATCAAGGGGCTGGCTCGTTTCCGCGTCAACATGTTCAACCAGCGTGGCGCCGTCGGCGCCGTCTACCGGTTGATCCCCGAGAAGATCCGCAGCTTCCAGGAACTCAATCTCCCGCAGGTGCTGACCACGCTCGCCGAGCGGCCGCGCGGTCTGGTACTGGTCACGGGTCCCACCGGCAGCGGTAAGTCAACGACGCTGGCGGCGATGATCGACAAGATCAACAAGGAGCGCAAGGATCACATCCTCACCATCGAGGATCCGATCGAGTTCGTGCACCAGCATCAGGGCTGTCTGGTCAACCAGCGCGAGGTGCACAGCGACACGCAAAGCTTCAGCAACGCGTTGCGCGCTGCGCTGCGCGAGGATCCGGACATCGTGCTGATCGGTGAGATGCGCGACCTCGAGACCGTCGAAGCCGCGTTGCGGATCGCCGAGACCGGCCACTTGACGTTCGGGACGCTGCACACGAACTCGGCGTCGCAGACGATCAACCGCATCATCGATATCTTCCCGGCTCACCAGCAAAGCCAGATCCGCACACAGCTCTCGCTGGTGCTGGAAGGGATCGTCTGTCAGGCGCTGCTGCCCAAGATCGGAGGCGGCCGCGTCGTGTCGCTGGAAATCATGGTGCCCACCGCCGGCATTCGCAACCTCATTCGCGAGGACAAGATCCATCAGATCTACTCGGCGATGCAGACCGGCCAGGAAAAGATGGGGATGCAGACGATGAACCAGTCGCTGGCGACGCTGTATCAGAAGAAGCTGATCACGCTCGAGACGGCGACTATGGCGTCGTCGAATCGTGACGAGTTGCAGGATCTGATCAGCCGAGGTGTGGGTGTGGTCGCCGGCGCCGGCCTCGGACGTGCCGGTGCGCCGCCGAAGCCGGTGGCCCGGTAGGAGGCTGGTTCGTGGGTCGTGATTGGTGGTCGGTGGTTCGTGGGCAGTGCGTGATCGAGGCGACGCAGACGTCGCCCGCACGGAGTAGGACGTAATGGCGACATTTGCATACAGCGGACGGACGCGCGCCGGCCAGACGGTCTCGGGTGAGCGCGTCGCCGAGTCGGTCGACGCGGCAGTGGCGGCACTGCGCCGCGAGCAGATCCTGGTCACGCAAATCAACCCGGTCAAGGAAGCCAAAGCCGCCGGACCGGCCAAGGTGAAATCGAAGCGCGTCAACTCCAAGAACCTCGCCGTTTTCACCCGGCAGTTCTCGGTGATGATCGACGCCGGTCTGCCGCTCGTTCAGTGTCTCGAGATCCTCGGCACGCAGGAGGAGGACAAGAGCTTCGCGTCGGTCATTCTTGCCACTCGCGGCGACGTCGAGAGCGGCATGTCGCTCGCGGATGCGATGAAGCGGCATCCGAAGACCTTCGATCCGCTGTTCACGAACATGATTGCCGCCGGTGAGGCCGGCGGTATTCTCGACACGATTCTCAAGCGCCTCGCGACCTACATCGAGAAGGCCGTCAAGCTGAAGGGGCAGGTCAAGTCCGCGATGATCTACCCGGTCGCGGTCATCGTCATCGCCGGCCTGGTCGTCGGCGTCATTCTCTGGAAAGTGATTCCGACCTTCGCCAGCCTGTTCGCCGGGCTTGGCGCCACCCTGCCCCTGCCTACTCGCGTCGTTATCGCGCTGAGCAACGGACTGGTGCAGTTCATGCCGTTCATCATTGCCGGCATGGTCGGCTTCGTGTTCGGATTCCGCGCCTTCTACGCGTCGCCGTCCGGCCGTAGGATGGTCGATGCCACCGTGTTGAAAATGCCGGTGCTCGGCAGCCTGATGCGCAAGATCGCGGTCGCACGCTTCTGCCGCACGCTGTCCACGCTGCTGGCGTCCGGCGTGTCGATTCTCGAAGCGCTCGACATCACCGCGCGGACCGCGGGCAACGCAGTGGTCGAGGAAGCCATCCTGCTGACGCGGAAGAGCATCGAAGGCGGCGACACGATTGCGGCTCCGCTGAAGGAAACGAACGTGTTCCCGCCGATGGTCGTGCAGATGATCGGCGTCGGCGAAGCGACCGGCGCTCTCGATACGATGCTGCAGAAGATCGCAGACTTCTACGAAGAAGAAGTCGACGTCGCGGTGGCCGGCCTGCTGACGCTGCTCGAACCGATCATGATCGCCTTCCTCGGCGGCGTGGTTGGCGGCATCGTCATCGCGATGTATATGCCGATCTTCGATCTGATCAGCAAACTCACTGGTTAGTGGTTCGTGGTTGGTGGTTGTCCCTGGTGGCGCGAAACTCCGCGATCTCACCACGCACCACCAACTACTTAATGAACTGCGATGAATTTGAGATCCCGCCTGTCGACGCTGATTGCGGCGCGTGTCGTGATCGGCACGCTGCTGCTCGGCTCGGCGATCCTGATTCAAATCAGCCGGCCTGGCGCGTTCCCTGTCGATCCGTTCTTCACCCTCATCGGACTGACCTATGCGCTGAGCGTCGTGTATCTCGCGACGCTCAGGTTTGCCGAGCGTCATACCTGGCTGGTCGACTTGCAATTCGGCCTCGATGCCGCGCTCGTGTCGGCGTTCATTCACGTCACCGGCGGCATCGCCAGTAACTTCTCGTCGCTGTACGTCCTGCCGGTGATCGCCGCGGCGATGATTCGCTCGCGACGCCTTTCGTTACAGCTCGCGAGCCTGAGCGCGATGCTGTACCTGGCGCTCGTATCGGTGCAGTACGTGGACGTCGGCCTGCCGGAGGTCGCCAAACGTTTCACCCCCGTCGTAGAACTGCCAACGCTCGGCGTAGCCCGATATACCGTCGCGATCAATCTCAGCGGCTTTTTCGCAGTCGGCCTGCTCGCCGGCTCGTTGGCCGAGAGCGTCCGTTCCGCTGGTGCGCGTCTCGAGTACGCCTCGCACGAGATCCGCGATCTTCGCAAATACAACGAGAACGTCATCAACAGTCTTCTCAGTGGCCTGGTCACAACCGACGCCGACGGCCGTATCCTGACGTTCAACCGCGCCGCCTCGGTAATCCTTGGAATCCCGAGCGGACAAGCAATCCGGCGTGACTCGATCGACGTGCTGCAACTGCCGGAAGAGACGAGGACGGCACTCGCCGGCCTTGGTGATGCGCGCACGCTTCGGATCGACACCCAGCATCGCACCGGTGACGGCCGCTCGATTGACCTCGGTCTGACCGTGAGCCCGCTGACATTTCCTGACGGACGGGCAGGGTTCCTTTACACCTTCCAGGATGTGACCGACGTGCGCCGGTTGGAGCGGAATGCGCGGTTACAGCAGCGCCTTGCTGCCGTTGGCGAGATGGCGGCAGGTATCGCCCACGAGATCCGGAATCCCCTCGCCTCGATGTCGGGCTCGATTCAAGTGCTTCGCCATGAGCTGACCCTCAACGACGAGCAGGCGCAGCTGATGGACATCGTCCTGCGAGAGTCGGAGCGGCTGAACGAGACCATCAAGTCGTTCCTGGCCTATGCGCGACCGCAGCGGTTTGCGTTGACGAGGCTCGATGTCCGCAGCGTTGTGCAGGACGCGGCGCTGCTTCTTCGAAACAGCTCGGAAGTGCAGGCGCACCATACGATCGGTGTGGAGGTGCCGCCCGATCCGGTGTGGTGTGAAGCTGACGAGAATCAGATCCGACAGGTGATCTGGAATCTCGCGACGAATGGCCTGAAGGCGATGGCCCAAGGGGGGCGCCTCTTGTTGACGGCGTCGACCGCGGAGGATGGCTCCGGCGCGACGCTGCTGACGGTCGAGGATCAGGGCCGCGGGATTCCGCCGGAGGCTCTGGACGCGATTTTTCAGCCGTTTCACAGTTCGTTCGACAAAGGCACGGGTTTAGGGCTGGCGATCGTGCATCGCATCGTGACGGACCATAACGGCACCGTCAATGTCTCGTCTCGGGTCGGTGCCGGGACCGTCGTGACCGTGCGGCTGCCTATGCGCGGCACGAGTCCTGTGATCACCCCCACGCGTGAGAGCGAGCCGCAGAAGGTATTGGTATGAGTCAATTGTCTGCCGCGCGTGTGAGCGAGCCCACGCCTGAGCCTGCCACCAAGCCACGCATCCTGATCGTGGACGATGAACCGTCGATGCGCGACATGCTGCGCATCGTCCTTCGTCGCGACGGGTTCGACGTGCTGCTGGCCGCCAACGGCAGAGAAGCGATCGCCACTCTCGAAAAGGAGCGGGTCGATCTGCTGTTGTCCGACATCCGTATGCCGGACGTCGGCGGCGTGGACGTGCTGCGTGCGGCGAAAGCACTCAATCGCGACATCATCGCGTTCATGATGACGGCGTTCGCGTCGACTGACAGCGCGGTCGAAGCGATGCGACTCGGGGCAGTCGACTACTTCACCAAGCCGTTCAATATGGACGAACTCCGCCTGAAGGTTCGCCAGCATATCGAAGCGCTGCGAATCAAACAGGAGAACGTGCTGCTCAAGCGCGCGCTCAACAGCAGCCACGAGTTCTGCAACATCATCGGGCGCAGCGATGCGATGCTCGCGGTCTTCAAGATGATCGAGACGATCGCGAAGACGAATAGCACCGTCCTCATCACCGGCGAGTCGGGGACGGGGAAGGACCTTGTGGCTCGCGCGGTGCACTACAACTCGCTGCGCCGTGAGCATCCATTTGTCGCGCTGAACTGCGGTGCGCTGCCGGAGACACTGCTCGAGTCAGAACTGTTCGGTCACATGCGCGGGGCATTCACGGGTGCTGACGCCAACAAGAAGGGCCTTGTCGAAGTCGCGGAGCACGGCACTATCTTCCTCGACGAGATCGGCGAAATGTCGCCGACGATGCAGGTGAAGCTGCTGCGGGTATTGCAGGACCGCCGGTTCCGTCGCCTTGGTGGGACGGAGGAAGTCCAAGCCGATATCCGCGTGATTGCGGCGACCAACCAGGACCTGCAGAAGATGGTGGCCGAGAACCGGTTCCGTGAAGATCTGTATTACCGGATCAACGTCATCCATCTGCATCTGCCGGCACTGCGCGAGCGTCGCGAGGATGTGCCCCTGCTGGCAGAGCACTTCCTCAGCAAGTATTCTGAAGGCATCGAGAAGCCGGTGCGCAGCATTTCACACGAGGCCCTCGACGTATTGATCGCCCATGACTGGCCAGGCAACGTTCGCGAGCTCGAGAACGCGATGGAACGCGCGGTCGCGCTGGAGCAGACCCCGGTCGTGCTGCCCGAAAGCCTACCGGCCCAAGTGCGGGCCGGGTCGTCAAAACGTATCAGGGGCGGGGAGAACCCGCCCGGAGAGCAGTCTTCGTCAGTCGGTATGCCCGAGCTGAAAGAGGGGTTCGACCTCGAGGCCTTGGGCGAAGAGTTTTACCGGCATTACATCGCGCTGGCGCTTGAACGGACTGGGGGCGTTCAAACGAAAGCCGCGGACATGTTGGGAATGTCGTTCCGGTCGTTCCGGTACTACGCCAAAAAGTTTAATCTGCGTTGACCGCCAATTCTTGACAACGCCCGTTGACAGAACTTGTCAGGGCGCCGAAGAATGACAGGTAATCCGACAATCGCTCGAGCCCTGAGCCTGAGCCGTAAGCGTCAAGAAAACAAGGGCTTACCCTGATACCTCGTCTGGCGGCCAGTTGTGGCATCCACGTTGCCTCTCGACTCAACCGTTCACGAGGCGCCGTGTCGGAACGACGGCGAAGATGTTACCTTCGGGCCTTCCGGCCCGAGCGCTCTCAAGGAGATTGGTTGTGAAGAAACTGCAGAAGAACGAAGGGTTTACGCTTATCGAGCTGCTGATCGTCGTGGCGATCATCGGCATCATCGCGGCGATCGCGATCCCGGGCCTGCTCCGCGCCCGTATGTCGGGCAACGAGACGTCGGCGATTGGCGGTATGCGCGCTGTCAACACAGCCGAGGTCAGCTACTCATCGGCGTGCGGAAACGGCGGCTATGCGGACCTCTTCCTCACGCTTGGCACGCCGCCTCCTGGAGGAACCCAGGCGTTCCTCTCTGAGGACCTGGCCTCTGCGGCAGCCGG
>DATCXH010001215.1:0-3740 GCA_036565925.1 Vicinamibacterales bacterium | reverse complement strand
CTTCATGGAGCGACGACCGCGATCTTCGCGATGCTGTCGCAGACGGCCGCCGATCGTCATCGCGATCGTGGCGCGGTGATCTTTCTGCCGGGTCTGATCGTCGCGACCGTCATTCACACGGCGTTCAACGTCGTGCCGGTGTCGCCGGTCGCCACGACCGCCATGCTGCTGATTGTGCTGCCGTTGCTCGTGCTGTGGGTCTTTCAGCGCAGCGAGATGGCGACGCGCGACTGGGTTGGTGCCGGGCTCGACCTCGATCTGATGCTGCACGAGACGTTCTCGTCCGAGGCGCTCGCCTACACGAAATTCGGCACCTATCTGCAGGAGTTGCGTCAACGCTTTCCGGGGCCCGTCGTTGCCGACATGCTGTGCCTGCTACGTGTCGAGCTCGAGCTCTCGATCCAGGCCAAGGCGATGCTGATCGCTCGCGACGCCGGCGTCACCATGCCGGTGCACCCCGATGCGCTCAACGCCACCGACGAGATTCGCTACCTGCGATCGTCGATTGGCACGACGGGTCTGCTGGCGCTGCACCCGGTGCAAGTGACGACGCACCGGGACGATTGGCATCGCTATCTACTCGTCGGCGGTGACTCGCCGCGCGCGCGCTGGCTCAGACGGTTGCAGTTCTGGAAAGCGTAGTCGCCGCGCAATCTACGCCGGCCTGGTGGAAGTCAGACTAGGCCGCGCGATCAGTGGGCGGCAACTGGGAGCTCATCACCTCGAAGAACTCCATCATGCGATCGACGGACTGCTGGGCGTCGGAAGCGGACCGAAACACCTGCACGACCGAGCAGTGTTCGTTCTGAATCTTGAGCTGCCATCCCTTCTCCGTCTTGGAGATGTAATAGCTGGGGGAACTGGTAGCGACGGGCGAAGACATGGGTTGGCATGTGGCAAGACGTATACCGGAAGCCTCCCCCGTGACTTGTGTGAATTCGTGAGCAGTTCGCGGTTGGCGAGCCTGGCTATATTGACGTTGTGGCGCGCCGCGATTTCGAATCCGTTCGCTCGCTTCGCTCGCTCACCTTGGGGTCAGGCCCGGGTCACGCCCGGGTCAGGCCGGGGTCAGGCCCGGGTCAGGCCCGGGACAGGTCTAGGCCACGCCTGGGGCAGGCCCGGGTCAGGTCTGGGCCAGGCCCCGGTCAGGTCCGGGTCAGGCCCGAATCAGGTCTAGGCCAGGCCCGGGTCAGGCCCGGGGTCAGGTCTGGGCCAGGTCCGGGTCAGATCTACGGCCACCGCCAGCCAGCCAGTGCGCTTTCGTGGAAGTTACGACCAGCGCGGTCGATGATCACGACGACCGCGAAGGTCAGCGAGATCGGGGCGCGCGTTGCGGATCGTCAGCTCGCGCAATGCCGCTTTCTTGGCGAGCAGCGCCGACGCGTCGAATGTGCCACCGACACCCACGCGGACGACCACCGGCGGGCACGCATTTGGCACCAGCCCGTTCAACCGTCTCGACGACCACGTCGATGATCCCAGGCGACGATCAGCCGCGACCGTCTCGAGCAGGATGGCCACGTCAAGATCGCGAACCTGGAACCCGGAACCCGGAACCCGGAACCCGGAACCCGGAACCCGAACCTGGAACCCGGAACCCGAACCTGGAACCTGGAACCTGGAACCTGGAACTTGGAACCTGGAACCTGGAACCTGGAACTACTTTCGCGGTTCGGGAATGCGTGTTGCCGCCCCGGGTGGCACGTGGTCTCGCTTGTAGACCATGAACGTACGCAGGAACTCGATCACGATGAGGCCGTCCTGCTTGAAGCCGGTGGTCTTCACTTTGACGATGCCGACGTTGGGACGGGACTTGGATTCGCGTTTCTCGAGCACCTCGCTGCGCGAATAGACCGTGTCGCCTTCGAACAACGGATTCGGCAGACGCACTTCGTCCCACCCGAGGTTGGCCATGACGTTGAACGACAGGTCGATGGTGGACTGGCCGGTGACCAACGCCAGCGTGAATGTCGAATCGACGAGCGGCTTTCCGAACTCGGTCTGCGCCGCATAGGCGTGATCGAAGTGGATCGGGTTCACGTTCTGCGTCAGCAGCGTGAACCAGCTGTTGTCCACTGACAGCACGGTGCGGCCCAGTGGATGGATGTAGATGTCGCCCACTTCGAAATCTTCGTAGACTCTTCCCTTCCAGCCTTCTTTGACGGCCACGACTGTCTCCCCGCTTTGTGATTGAGCGATCTTTGATGAGTGAATCGTTGTTGATTGATGATTCTCGATTGTTGAATTGGCGTGGCCATCGCGAATCGGTGCGATGGTCAATCAACCATCAACAATCCCCGATCAACAAGCAATCACCAATCACAGATCCCGAATCCACAATGCGCGTCACTGCTACTGCGCATACCATACATCATGCGAACTGCGCCATTGGCAGGCAAGTGCGCACTCATCACTGGCTCGGTGCGGGGCCTCGGACTTGCCGCCGCGCACAGCCTCGCCGCGTCCGGTTGCCACATCGTCCTCAACGGTCTCGAACCGGCCGACGAGACGAGGTCGATCGCGTCGGATCTGCACCGTCACGGCGTCCGCACCCTTTACTGCCGTGCCGATCTTCGCCAACCCGCTGCGATCGAGGCGATGGTCCAAGCGGCGACGACAGAGTTCGGCGCGATTGACATCCTGATCAACAACGCCGTCGTCCGCCACCTCGGATCGATCGAGCACTTCGCCTCCGACAAGTGGGACGAATCGATCGCGGTGAATCTGTCAGCGGCGTTCCATACGATCCGGTTGACCGTGCCGGCCATGAAGCGAACCCGGTGGGGCCGCATCATCAACGTGTCGTCGATCTACGGGACCCGCGGCGCGCCGAATCGCGTCGGCTATGTGACGACGAAGACCGCGCTGATTGGGCTGACCCGCGCGGTGGCACTCGAAACCGTGGCGCATGGAATCACGTGTAATGCGGTCTGCCCCGGGACGAGCGAAACGCCCGTGCACGAGGAGGCGCTGAAGACGGTGATCGCCGCCGAAGGCGTGTCACGCGAGGAAGCGGAACGGCGATTCTTCGCCGGGAAGCAGCCGACGGGACGCTTTGTCGCGGCTGAGAACGTGGCGTCGCTCATCGCGTTCCTATGCGGGCCGGAAGGAGCTGACATCACGGGGTCCGTTCTGCCTATCGATGGAGGATGGTCGGCCGCGTGATTTCGGCGGGTCCGAAGAGCAGGACCCGCCCTACATCTGCCTCTATAGGATTCCGCGTTCACGCCATCTCGCAACAGTCGTCGGGTCGTAACCGAGTTCGTCGAGAATCGCGTCCGTGTGTTCGCCCACCGAGGGAATCGGCCCCATCTGCGGCTCGGTGTCGCTCATGCCGAACGGCGGCAGGAGCGCGCGGATCGGACCGGCCGGTGACTGCACTGTCCGCCAGCGGTCGCGAGCGGCGAGCTGCGGGTGATCGAGAAACTCCTGGACAGTGTTCATCCGCGCGTTGGCGATCTGTGCAGCGTCGAGACGCGCCAGCACGTCTCCGGCTGTGTGCGTGGCAAACGCCGCGTTGATGAGCGTGTCGAGCTCGTCGCGATGAGCTACGCGATCCGCGTTGGAAATGAATCGCGGATCCGAGGTGAGCAACGGCTGGCCGAGTACATCGGCACAGAACCTCGCCCACTCGCGCTCGTTCTGCAGTCCCAGATACACAACCTTCCCGTCGCCAGCCGTGTACGGTCCATATGGGGCGATGGCCGCATGCGCCGCACCGGTGCGCGGCAGCGGCGCTC
>DATCXH010000322.1:0-9178 GCA_036565925.1 Vicinamibacterales bacterium | reverse complement strand
GCCGATCGGCTGGTGTATTCGTACTGGGCGACGTATCAGCTGCCGGCAATCATCGTCCGGCCGTTCAACCAGTACGGACCGCACCAGCATCTGGAGAAAGTGATCCCGCGGTTCATCACCAGTTGTCTCCTCGACGAGCCGTTGCGAGTGCATGGCGACGGCTCTGCGGCCCGCGATTTCACGCATGTCGCGGACACGTGTCGTGCCCTCGACTGCATCATTCACGGCGATCTCGGTCCGCTTGCCGGAGAGGTGATCAACCTCGGCACCGGTGAGAGCTGGACACTATCGCAGATCGCGCCGCTCGTGATTGAGAAGATGAACACGTCTACGCCGATCACTTATGTCGGCGATCGGCCGGGGCAAGTGTTTCGCCACACCGCCGACGCCAGCAAGGCGCAGCGCCTGCTCGGCTGGACGCCGAAAATCAGTTTCGACGAGGGCCTCGATCGCACCATCGAGTGGTACAAAGCGAACCGGCCGTGGTGGGAGAAACAGCTGTGGATGCGCGAGATCCCGATCTCGACCAAGGCAGGCAAGCGCGAAATGCACTGACCGTGCGTCGTGGCCGCGACGACTACGGCGTGCTCTCAGCATCAGCGGCGTGCGGTCTGGCACCGGCGTCCAGCAGAAGCTGCACGATCTCGTCGCGACGGGCCGCGAGTGCGGCAGCCATCGGCGTCATCTCCACAGGATAGTCACGGATGAAGCCGCGGCGTATGCGGTACGTGGCATTCGGATTCTCGCCGACAGCGAGCAATCGCGCCACCTCGCCGCGATCGCGCAGGGCGGCGGCCTCGGCCAGGTTCAATGGTTCGAACAGCCAGAACGGATGCACGTCCCAGAGGGCGAGCACGAGAAAAGCTACCCGCGCCAGCGCGAGGAGTGCTGGCGGGATCATCGCGACGAGCAGCATCTTCCGGCTCACGTCACTCGCCCCAGAGTTTTGCCATCCACGTCGGCTCGAAGTGTGGATTTGGCGCCGGCATGGACAGCGCGTCATTGCGAAGCGTCGTAATCAGACGCTGACTTTGCTCATCGCTTGGCCAACGGCCTGCGCGTGTCCAGTTGCCGGGCTGAGTCGCCCAGTCGTTGCGCGTCTTGAACGCGTACGTGCGCGCCACGTGATGAATGCCGAGACTCCGCACGCTCCAGGCCATGCCCGTCGCGAGAAGCATGGTCGTCAGCGAGGCCGCGACGAGCCGCTGTGTGGGTCCGACTCTCGCTATCAGCAGACGGATTGCGGCGTACGCCGCGAGTCCGTAGAAGATTCCCGACACGCTCATGATGTCGTCCTTCGTGTACGCATACGAAAGCGTCGCGTTGGCGGCGAGGACGACCGCAAAGAGGAGGATGAGTCGATCGCTCGGGTCGGAGGTGCGATACCGACGAAGAACGATGACCGCCGCCACTCCGATGAGCGCAGTTGTCATGAGCGAGCTCAGGAACGTCAGCGCGAGTCCCGCGGTCAGTCGATCGTTGAGCCAGGCGCCGGTCGTAACGAACACGCCGCTTTGGGGCTCTGACGCCAGCACCGAAAGCGCGGATGACACCACGTTGTAGATGTAGAAGACGACGAGCCGATCGCCGAATTGCCGCTGGAGCTCTGCGGGCTCGAGGACGTTGAACAGATAGCCGGAGCTGCGCTCGATGAGTCCAGGTGTGCCGACTGACAGCACACCGAATCGCAGCACGAAATAGCCGGCGAGCAAGACGGTCATCGCGACGACGCCGCGCGTCGACACGCCGCGCATGCCAAGCAGCCAGGCAGCGACCGCAACCACCCATACGAGCAGTCCTGATTCGAGCGTCAGCGCGGCGACGACGAACGTCACGAGCGCGATTGCGTCAACGATGAACCGCGGTCGCGCGTGTGCGAGGTTGAGCACGACGAGCGCCATTACCGCGATCTCGAGGAAGTGATTGATCGGAAATGCCTCCTGCACCGTGCTGCGAAACGTGTGCAGTCCGACGACAACGGTTAATGCGAAGGCGGCCGCACACAGATCGGCGACGGTCCGCACGCGAAGCGCCCGCGTGAAGAGCAGCAGACACGCCGCCATCGTCAGCGCATGTGCGCCGCGAAAGGCGAGCCAGTAATGGCCCTGCGCGGCGTCGAAGATGACCGTGATTTGAACGATGCGAAGCGGCCGAAGGTACGCGGCGTTGTAGGCCGCTGACAAGAAGGTGTCGATGAGCGAGGTCGAGCGTTGCGCGGCGAGCATTTCTTCGAGCGCGTCGAAGACCTGCACCGGCATCCTCAGGAGGTCGTAGGCGAGGGCGCCGGCACAGGTGAGCGCCAGCAGATACGCCCAGGTCCGCGCGGTAAACGGACCGATCCGATCCTTGTTGTGATCATCGGGTCGTGGCTGTGCCGAGTAGGCGCCGCGCCACAAGCGCCACCGGATGTGGAGAACGTCGAGGAACGCCGCTGCGCCGCCGCCGAATGCGACGCGGCTTTCCTGGTTGCCGTCCCAGGTGACGCCCACCTCGCGGATCGAGAGGCCCGCGCGACGCGCCAGCGCCAGCATCTCGACGTCGAACGCGAACCCCTGAATGGTCAGATAGGGGCAGATCAACGCGACAGCTCGAGCGCTGAACAACTTGAAGCCGCACTGTGTGTCGCTGATGCCAGGGATGATGACGAGGCGGACGAACCAGTTGAAGAAACGGCCGATCCAATGCCGAATCCACGGCTCGTCGAGTCGGGTGGACCCGGGCGCCTCGCGCGATCCGATTACGAGCGCGCTGTCGGGGTCCTGCGTATGAGCGAGGAAGCGCGTCAGGTTATCCGGTGGCGTGGCGAGGTCGGCGTCGGCGATGTAGCGCCATTCGCCGTGTGCCTCGAGCAGTCCGCGGCGGACGGCTTCGCCCTTGCCGTGATGGGGAAGGGCGAGCAGCCGGACGCGTGGTTCGTTCCTGCCTTCGGCCTCGACGATCTCGCGCGTCCCGTCCTGACTCCCATCGTCGGCGACGATGATTTCCCATGAGGGGACGAGCTCTGGCAAGGCCTGCCGCAGGCGTTCCAGGCACGGTCCGATCCGACGTTCCTCGTTGTACGCAGGGACGACGATCGAGAGAAATGGCTGATTCACTGGGCGCTGGCAGTATACGGGGTTGACAGATCATGCGAGATCATTGAGACTTTTGACGTTCAATTCGTGAACAACATGTTCATCCGTTGAACGTTCCCCCCTTCAGGAGCGGTTCCGGCTTCGCCAATGGCTACGGCGCGACGCAGCTGTAACTGACAGGCCGAAGGTGTGTCTGCCTCCGCCTTCGCCGCTCAGCGGCTTCGGCAAGACAGGCTCTTTTCTTCGGTTTCCCCACACATTCATGGACCTCGAGTCCCGTCGTGATCTGCAACTGCTCGAAGCGCTCGAGCAGGAAGCCCGGATTACCCAGCGCACCCTGGCCTCGCGCCTGGGCATGGCCCTCGGGCTGACCAACCTGTATCTCAAGCGTTTGATCCGCAAGGGATACGTGAAGTGTGTGACGGTCTCGCCCAATAGGCTGGTGTACTCGCTCACGCCTCGAGGCGTGGCGCGCAAAGCCAGGCTCACCTACGAGTTCATGAAGTACTCGCTCGATTTCTATCGTGACGCCCGACAGCATCTGCGACGCAGCCTGGGCATCGCGGTAGCGCGCCAGAAGACCGTGGCGATCTTTGGCACTGGCGACGCAGCGGAGCTCGTGTTCCTGCTGGTTCGTGACATGGGCCTCGAACTGACCGCGGTGTTCGGTCCGGAAGGGAACGGGCGCTTCCTCGGCCTGCCGGTGTTGTCGATCGCGGAGCAGGCGTCGGTGACCTACGACGTGTTGATCGTTGCCGTGCTCGAGAGGCCGGCGGGAACGGCGCGTCTGCTGCGCCAGTCGGGTGTGCCCGACGACAAGATTCTGATGCTGCAGCCGCAGCCAGAGACACACACCGCATCGACCCCGGAAGCCGAAGCCTCCTGAGCCCTCTCGTCAATGCGAGTTCTGTTCTCGGTCAATAACTTCGGTTTCCTCCGGAACTTCGAGCCCGCCTTGCGCGAGCTCGCGGCGCGCGGGCACGACATTCATCTGCTCGCCGATCGGAAGGACAGCGTCGGCGGCACGCGCACGATCGACAACCTGCTTCGCGTGCATCCGGACCGCATCACCTTTAGCTATGCGCCGGCGCGCAAGCAGGATTTCTGGCAACCGCTCGCCGTGCAGGTGCGTCTCTGTCTCGACTACTGGCGCTATCTCGACCCGCGCTACGACGAGTCGCCAAGCCTCCGCGCTCGCGCCGCGCGCCAGGCTCCGGAGTTTGCCTCTCGTCTTCCGAAGGTGCCGCTCATCGGCTCCCGTCTCGCGATGCGTGTGTGGGACCGAGTGTTCAGCGCCGTCGAGCGCTCGCTGCCAGCAGGAGACATCGCGACGCGTGTCCTGGCTGAGCAGCGGCCCGATCTGCTGTTGATGACGCCGCTCCTCTATTTCGGCTCGCAGCAGGTTGAGTACGTGCGTGCGGCCAAAGCCGCCGGGATTCCGTGCGTCCTTGGCGTCGGCAGCTGGGATCACCTCACCACCAAAGGCCGCATTCACGAACGCCCGCATCGCATCGTCGTCTGGAATGAATTTCAGCGCGCCGAAGCGGCCGAGTTGCACGGGATCGATCCGGGCATGGTCAGCGTGACCGGTGCGCAGGCCTACGATCACTGGTTCCTGCAGCGGCCCTCGACCACGCGCGAGGACTTTGGCGTCAAGGTCGGTATCCCTCCCGATCGGCCGCTGTTGCTGTATCTCTGCTCGTCGCCGTTCATCACGCCCTACGAAGTGGGCTTCGTGCGCAAGTGGATCGAGGCGGTACGTCACGCACCTGATCCGCAGCTGCGCCGGGCTGCCATTCTGATTCGCCCACATCCGCAGAATGCGGCGCAGTGGGCCGACTTCGATCCATCGGTGTTCGAGGCGGTGGGCATCTGGCCGCGGGCCGGAGCTAATCCGGTGGACAGCGACGCGCGTGCTGATTACTACGACTCGATGTTCCACAGCGTCGCGATGGTCGGCATCAACACCAGTGCGCTGATCGAATCGGGCATCGTCGGCCGTCCGGTGTTTACGGTACTGGCCTCCGAGTTCTCAGGACAGCAAGAGGGCACGCTGCACTTCAAACATCTGACCAGCGCCAACGGTGGTTTGCTCCATGTTGCGGCGTCGATGCCGGAGCATCTGGCGCAGCTTGCGCCGGTCGTGCGCGGTGAACACGATGCGACGAAGTCGCGTGCGTTTGTTCAAGCCTTCGTGCGCCCGCATGGACTCGACACGCCGGCGGCGGGGAAGTTCGTCGAGGTGATCGAGGCGACGTTGGCTGCGCCGCGGCCGGCACCGGTTCGCGACTCGGTGCTGCAGTCGATCGGCCGCCAGTTGCTGACGCCGGTCGCTGCACTCGTGCGGGCTCGCGCCACGGCGCGCAAGGCCAAGCGTCGTGATCCCGAGACCACCGGCACACGGCCGCTGCGACTGTTCTTCGTGCTGGGCGGCCCCGAATACATCCGCTACTACGACTCGACGATGAAGGCGCTGGCCGATCGCGGGCATCACGTGATGGTCGCGGTGAACGACCTGCAGGAGCGCAAGCACGCGCGTCTCGAGATGGTCGGCGACGAGCGCATCGCGCTGCTCGGCGAATTCCCGCCGCGGCGCGATCGATGGATGCCGCTGGCTCGCGCCGTTCGCGGGACGATCGACTTCGTCCGCTACTTCCATCCGCGGTTCGCCGAGGCGCCGGCACTGCGGCATCGGATGTATCGCAAGGTGCTGCCGCCCGTACTGCGGCCGCTCGATCGCATCCACTCGATGAGCGAGCGTTCGCTGGCCCGGTTGATTCGATTCCTGCAGGCGTGGGAGCGCGCGGTTCCGATCAGTCCAGTGGTTCGCGATTATCTCGAGGCACGGCGTCCCGATGCTGTGATCGTCTCGCCGCTGATCGATGCGGCCTCTGATCAGATGGACGTGGCGCGTGCGGCGCAAGCCGCCGGCATTCCGCTGGTCGCCGCGATCTCGAGCTGGGACAACCTGACAAACAAGGGCCACATGCGGATCGTGCCGGACATGGTCACCGTCTGGAACGAGCACCAGAAGAAGGAAGCGGTTGATTACCACGGGGTGCCGGTCGATCGCATTGCCGTTACCGGCGCGCAGCTTTTCGATCGCTGGTTCGGGCGTGAGCCGAGCCAGTCGCGCGAATCGTTCTGCGAGATGGTTGGGCTGCCCGACACGCGGCCGTTCGTGCTGTACACCGGATCGTCGGTGTTCATCGCGCGTTCGGAGATCGAAGTGCCGTTCGTTCGCCGATGGCTGGAAGGGCTGCGGAAGAGCAGCGACGTGGGACTGCGGGAAGCAGCGATTCTCATTCGCCCCCATCCGTTCAACGCGGATGCGTGGGTGAACGCCGACTTCAGCGATCTCGGCCCGGTGGCGATCTGGCCGCGGCAGCGCTACACGCCGGCCGAGGAGTCGGCGCGAACGTCGTTCTTCGACTCGCTGTTCTACAGTGCGGCGATCGTCGGCATCAACACCAGCGCGATGATCGAGGGCGCGATCCTGAGCCGGCCCGTGTTGTCGCTGCTGACTCCCGAGTTCGCGGGCACGCAGGAAGGAACGCTGCACTTTCACTATCTGTTGCCCGAGAACGGCGGATTTCTCCGCGTTGCACATTCGCTCGACGAGCACGAGGTGCAACTCGCCGAAGTGCTTCAACACCCAGCGCTCGTGCGGGAACAGACCGAGCGTTTCGTCGCGTCATTCATCAGACCGCATGGCCTGGACGTCGCCTGCACCCCGCTTCTCGCTGCTGCCATCGAGCGCGCCGGACGCGAGACCGCTGCCGCTCCGCAGCGGGAGGCCTTGACCACGAGGATGTTCCGCGGGTTCGTATTTCCCACCGCGATGCTGGTGCACTCGTTCAGTGAAGGCGGCGCCTTCCACATGGCAGCGCGGTCGTCGAAGAAGTCGAAGAAGACAGGCAAAGTGAAGAAGGATAAGAAAGAGAAGAAAGAGAAGCACGAGAAGAAGGAGAAGAAGGCGAAGTCGCCGAAGACCGTGGACGCGACGCAATGAAGATTCTGTTTTTCGGGCGGCGCTTCACCTATTTCCGCAACTTCGACACCGTCCTTCGCCAACTCGCCTCGCGCGGCCATGTGATTCATCTCGCCGTCGAGCGTGAGACGGAGGAGGGCCGGCTGCTCGTCGAGGGACTCGTCGCCGAGTATCCGAACAACATCAGCGTCGGCGTTGCTCCGGGCCGCACCGATGACGACTGGTCGTGGGTGGTCAGCCGTCTTCGTCCCGGTCTCGAATACCTTCGCTACCAGCACAAGCTGTTCGATGACACGCCGATGCTGCGCGAGCGGTCGCGCGAACGGACGCCTGGCCTGTTCGTCTTGCTGGGCGACCGGGTCCGCCGTTACGCGCGATGGACACGGCGTCCCATCGAAACGGTGCTGCGCTGGCTCGAGCGCGCGATTCCAGACGACCCGGCGATCCGCACCTATATCGAGGAGCAGCGCCCCGATCTCGTGCTCGTGACGCCGCTCATCGCATTGGGGTCGTCGCAGATCGACTATCTGCGCTTTGCGCGGTCGTTGGGCATTCCGACCGCCCTCTGCGTCTGGAGTTGGGACCATCTCTCCAGCAAGGCACTGATCCGTGAGCTGCCCGACCGGGTGTTCGTCTGGAATGACACGCAAAAGCAGGAGGCCATAACCCTGCATCGAGTTCCCGCCGATCGCATCGTCGTGACCGGCGCCCAATGCTTCGACAAGTGGTTCGATCGGGCGCCCTCGCGCGATCGGGACACCTTCTGTCGGCAGATTGGACTTCCCGCCGATCGTCCCATCCTGCTGTATGTCTGCTCGGCCCCGTTCAGTGGCAGCCCACCGGAAGCGCCGTTCGTCGTGGAGTGGATCCGGCACATCCGCACGAGCTCGTCGGCTCGGCTGCGAAATACACCAATCCTCGTTCGGCCTCATCCATCACGTCGTCCCGAGTGGGAGGGCATCGATCTGACACCATTTCCCGACGTCGTCTTGTGGGGGAGCGATCCGGTTGATGCCAACGCGCGTGCCGATTACTTCGACTCGCTGTATCACAGCGCGGTCGTGGCGGGCTTGAACACCAGTGCCTTCATCGAAGCGGGCATCATCGGTCGGCCAGTCCACACGATCCTGTTGCCCGAGTGGTACGAGAGCCAGATGGGCACGGTGCACTTCAAATACCTCTTCGAGGCGGGAGGAGGACTGCTGACGAGCGCGACGAGCTTCGATGAGCACCTCACGCAGCTCGATCAGGTTCTTGCAAATCCTTCCACGGACATCCGGCCGTTCGTCCGTGCCTTCGTCAGGCCGCACGGCCTCGATGTTGCGGCGACGCCGTTGTTTGTCGAACACGTCGAAGCCATGCAGGGAATGACGGTGGCGGCTCCTGACCGGCCGCATTGGAACGGGCTCGCGCACTGGATCTTGAACAAGGCCATCGCGTCGCGGGACGACGTCAGCCGCGAGCACCTGTTCTACTCGGAGCGGGAGGTCGAAAAGATCGCCCGCATCAGGAACTTTCACGAGACGAAGGCCGCTCGTGAGCGCGAGAAGAAGGAGCGGGAACGAGCGCACAAGGCTGAGAAAGTGGCCGCCCGCGAGCGTGAAAAGCAAGAGCGTGAGCTGGCCATCAAGGCGATGAAGGCTACCGCCAAGGAGCAGCGCCGGACGTGAGTCTCGTCGGAGCGTCAGCGGAGGCAGAGACGCTGCGTGCGAAGGCGGCGTACGAGCGCGCTCGCGCCGCGGTGCTCGTCATGACCGGCGGTGCGCCGGGAGGAGCGACTGCGCCAAGTGCGTATTGGCGCGAAGAGCTCGAGACGATCGATTACATGATCGACGCGTCTCCGCTCATTCTCCGGAAGCTCCGTCACCACGCGTTTCACATTACCGGCATTCGTCCGTACGACTATCGTTCCAAGGGCGACAATCGTCGCGAATACTTCGAGGCTCGTCTCAACGCGCTGCGCGCGCTGGGTGGCGACAGTCTTCTCGTCCCCGAGTCGCCGGCGCTCGGTGGATTCGGATTCGATATCGGTGGGCGGCTCTTCAACGTTGACACGTTGAAGTTCTACGAAGTGCTGATCGGCATGGAGCGCGGCGGCGTGCTGCCGGCGCTG
>DATCXH010000854.1:0-3684 GCA_036565925.1 Vicinamibacterales bacterium | reverse complement strand
GGCGGTCACGCCCGCGCATGGAAGACATGCCGCCTCTTCGTGGGTGAGCTCCTCCGGAATCGAGACGACGCCGTCTTCATAGAAGGTCGCATAGTCGGCGAGCGTGCCATCGAGCGGCGAGCCGAGCGCAGCCGCAGGAGCACTGGGCGGACCATTCGGTGGCCGCTGAAAGAAACAGGCCGCGACACGATCGCCGACGCGCACGCGTGACACGCCGGAGCCCACCGCCGCGATATCGCCCGCACAATCCGACAGCGGGATCAGATCGCTCGTGTTGGGTCCGATGAAATACGTGCCGTTCGCCACTAACTGATCGCGATAGTTGAGCGATGCGGCCCGTATGCGAACGAGCACTTGTCCAGGCGCTGGGACCGGATCGGGACAATCTGCCAGACGCAGATCACCAACGCCTTTCGCGCCGGGCGGAACGATCCACGCCCGCACTAGATTGAGACCTCGCTTGGCTCGTTCACATTGGGACGCTTTCGGAGTACGCGGTTCCACCACATGATCACGCCGGTCACCAACATCATCATTGGCATAAGACCCAGGAAGGCCCACACCGCCTTGAGCATCGGCGCGTCACGCCAACGGCCGAAATGCAGCCGCGTCAGCCACATCAGGACCACATCACCTGGACGGTCACCGAGGATCGCATCGGGATCGGAGATTGAATCCACAAAGTTCGAGAACGGTTCGGGCACGCCGAGATAGAAGCCCGAGATGCCCCACATCAACATGAAGAGAAACAACCAGAACCCGACGGCGCTGTGCAGGTCCCAATTGAACCGGCGCCATCCGGAACTCCACTTGATCCCGAGGCTGCGTTTCCAACGAGCGACGCCAGGCCACCACACAACGAGTCCAGTCAGCGCCGTGAGCGTAAAAATCGCGCTTCCAATGCCATTCCAGTACTTGCCAGGGCGATCGAGCAACAGCTCGTCGTGAAGACGCGCCAGCCACAGCACGAAATACTCGCCTTCCGTGACCGAGGCGCCAAGATCCTCCCCCGTATAGGGATTGAACAGGCGCTCCTTCTTCTCGATGCCACGCTCGACCCACACCTCAATCGTCGGATTGCGTCGCGTAATGCGATCGCCAACGCGCGTCACCTCCCAACCTGGATCAAGGCTCTCGGCTCTGGCCTGGAGTTGCTCCTTGGTCAGGCGTGCGGCATTGGGATCAAACGCCGGTCGCGGCGTCGCGAAGAACCTATCGAGCTCGTTGCGATACACGAGCGCGCTGCCGGTCACACTCAACATGACGACGTAGAGCCCCAATATGAGTCCGGTCCAGAGATGAATCTGAAACAGTGCGCGGCGCAGCCACACCCGCTGCGGCTGACGCACCCATTGGTGCCACGTTGAAAATCGCCAACCACCAACTACCAACGCCCCACCACTCCCAATTCCGAACTCCCAAGCCCAGAGCCCAAAGCCAAAGCCATAGCCAAAGCTCGGCAACGGGCTTGATTTGTACACCATCAGGGCGTCCGGTGCGCACTTCTGCATGAACGCTTAAGACCCTCCACCCTTCCGCCGATAAAAGAATCAATAACCCGCACTTCCCCAATGGTCATGCGCGTACTCTTCACTGCTGCACTGTTCTTCGCTGTCTGGCCGGCCCCTGCCAATGCGCAAATTTATGCGTGGCGCGATGCCAATGGCACCCTGGTTGTCTCAGATCGCGTCATCGATCAGCCGACCGACGTGTATCAGGTTGAAGGGGCGCCGCGGTATGTCTCGACGACTCCGGTGGCGGCCGAAGCTACATCGGCGCGCGAACTGTACGAACCCTACGTGCTCGAGTACTCGAACCGCCATTCGCTCCGGCCCGAACTGGTGCGGGCGGTGATTCAGGTCGAATCGGGCTACAACGCGCGCGCGCTTTCACCCAAAGGCGCAATGGGTTTGATGCAGCTGATGCCCGACACCGCGAGGATGCTCGGCGTCCAGCGTCCGTACGATCCCGAACAGAACATCCGCGGTGGCACGCGCTACCTCCGGCTACTGCTCGACAAGTACGACGGCAGCGAGGAGCTGGCGTTGGCCGCGTATAACGCTGGATCAGGTGCAGTCGATCGTTACGGCAGAAACATCCCGCCGTATCGCGAGACGCGCGATTACGTGCGGAAGGTGGGCTCCAAAGCCGGCGACAACGCCTACACGACACGCAAGCTGCGCATCTACAAGACCATCGAGATCGTGGACGGCCGCGTCGTCCCGCGCTATTCCTCCGAAAAACCCACCTCGGGAACGTTCGAAATCATCGCGCGATAACTGGTCCCGGTCTTCGTCCCAGCTCACCGGCGTCATCATCGGTGAGACGCCATCAGGTTGGGGGTAGACTCTGCGCATGCGTCCAGCCGTGATTGCGATCGCGCTGCTCGTCGTCGCCGTGTGGCGAGCAGGTGCGCAGGGGCCGGAGCCGCTGCCGGAATCGCTGACGCAGATGATCGAAACCGAGCGCGCCTTCGCCGCACGCGCACTCGTGGTCGGCTGGAAGAATGCCTTCCTCGATTACTTCTCTCCGGCCGCGGTCGGATTCGCGGACGGCCAGCCGGGATCGGCCCGCGAGCAGATCGGCAAGAATCCCGATCCGCCCAAAGACCTGCAATTGATCTGGGAGCCGCGATTTGGTGACGTCGCCGCCAGCGGTGAACTCGGCTATCTCACCGGGCCGGTTCGCAACGTGCGCGCATCACGCGACGGCGGCAGACCACGATTCTCAAACTACGCGTCGGTCTGGAAGCGGCAGAAGGACGGTTCGTTCAAGGTGGTCATGGACGTCGGCGTCAACACACCGAGCGCGGTGCCGTTCCCCACCGGCTTCACTCGAGCGCCACACCAGAACCGCTTCACGGGCGATTACGACGAGTCGACGCCGCCGCTCGGCACAGCGGACGAACTGCTGAACAGCGCACTCAAAACCAGTCAGCTGCGCGCCTACCGGCCGCGGCTCGCCGAGGGCGTCCGCTTCCATCGACAGAATCAGATGCCGATCGTCGGGATCCCCGCCGCAACGAAGTGGCTGGCCTCGCAGCGCGCGGTCTCCAGTGCAGACTCGCGCTTCTCCGAGGTGGCGCGCTCCGGCGATCTTGGCTACACCTGGGGCACATTCACGATTGCGCCGCGAAGGGTGACGGCAGGCGGCCGCGGGCAGCAAACCGTCAATATCCAGGCCGGATTCTACGTACGGGTCTGGGTCCGCGAACGGAACGGCCAGTGGAAGGTCGCGCTCGACGTGCTACAATAACCCCTTTGTAACCACGGGAATTTTCACTAGCGAGAGGACCCACGCACTGTGGCCAAGCGTACAAAGTCCGCCCTGAAGGCGAATCGGCAGAACATCGTCCGTCGCGAGCACAACCGCCAGATGCGTTCGAAGCTGCGCACAGCGCTGAAGGCGATTCGCGCATCGCTCGATGCCAAGGATTTGTCAGGTGCCAAGACGGCGCTCAACAAGACCGTCTCCATCGTGGACAAGATGGCGACGAAGGGCATCATTCATCGCAATACGGCGGGCCGCTACAAGTCACGGCTCTCGGCGCGGCTGGTCAAAGCTAGCGCATAGACAGACGTAGGCCGGGTCTTGTTCTTCAGACCCGGCGGGTCTCCAAAGCAAGACCCACCCTACGTCGGCCTAGAATCGCCGTCGCCCTTCCGGGCACATCTCAACAACCAG
>DATCXH010001203.1:0-7860 GCA_036565925.1 Vicinamibacterales bacterium | reverse complement strand
GCCTCCGGCTGGCGCGTTGACAGACCGATTAGGACAGGAGCGTGCGGTAAAAGGATTCGTACATCGGCACGACGCGCTCGACGCAGAACTCTTTCCTCACCCGGCGGCATGCAGCCTGAGCCACTGCCTTGTGACGTTCGGGATCAGCGAGGAGCGCGATAGCGCTGTCGGCCATTTCGTCTTCGCCGTCGAGCGGGTGGAGGAACCCGCTGACGTCGTGTTCGATCACTTCGGGCAATCCGCCGACGTCCGACGCGATGACAGGTACTTCACAGGCCATCGCTTCAAGTGCCGCGAGACCAAAGCTCTCTTGCGCTGACGGCAACAGAAAGACATCGGCGATTGACAGCAGCGGGACGACCTCTTCCTGCGCACCCACCGCGTGTACGAAATGACCAATCCCGAGCTCGCGCGCCCGGCGCTGTGCCAAGGGAAGGTCCGGCCCATCCCCAACGAGCAGCAGCCGCGCAGGCACGTGCTGCTGGATGCGATTGAAAATATCCACCACCGCTTCGACGCGTTTGACCGGCCGAAAGTTGGATACGTGAATCACGATCTTTGTCCGCTCATCGCCACCAGTGAAATGGCGGCGAAGATCCGGCCGAGGCCGTCGTCGATGGACTGCGCAATCGAGGAAGTTGGGAATGACGGCGATGTCGCGCGTCACGTTGAGCTCCGCGTACGTGGACTCGCGAAGGCTGTTCGACACCGCGGTCACGCCATCGGATTGCTCGATCGAGAAGGCGACGATTTGCGAATACGAGGGATCGTTGCCGATCAGCGTGATGTCAGTCCCGTGCAGGGTGGTGACAACCTTCGGTGCCTGACCGGTTCCCGCCAGCACCTGACGTGAGAGGAATCCGGCGGTCGCGTGCGGCACGGCGTAGTGCGCGTGGATGATGTCGAGGCTGAATTCGCGCGCGACCTGCACGATGCGATTCGCCAGCGAGAGCAGATACTGCGGTTCGCGGAACAACGGGTACGTGGGTGTCGCGACCTGATGGAAGAACAGCCCCTCCTGGAAATCGCCGAGGCGGAACGGCGTTTCCGTGCTGATGAAATGCGCCTGATGACCGCGCAGCGCCAGTGCCTTGCCCAGCTCTGTCGCCACCACCCCGCTGCCCCCGACCGACGCGTAGCAGACGATACCGATGTTCAATGGACCGCTCACTCGAGTTCGTAGAGGCGGGTCTTCAGACCCGCCCGTCCAGGAGATGCGACCGCACGAGGGGTTGTTTCACGACGATGCCTTCCGCAAATGCGACGCCGGCCACGGCACCGAACTGCGCGTCACGACTCTCGACGAGCTGGCGGAATCTCACCGAGGTCAATCGCGTGGCGACAGCGTCCGGTTGCGACGGCTGGAACTGCGTCACGTGACAGGCGAGGGCACGGCGCTTCGTTTCGTAGTGCTCGCTGACGTCTACGACGAACGACGCCACCGCCATGTCGTTGATGAAGTAATAGCAGACCGACTCAGGCTTCCACGCCTCGCCCTCGGCGCCGTACCGGCGAAGGCCCGCGCTGAATACGCCCTCGGTGAGCAAATGGCTTGCGGCAACGTGATCAGGATGTCGATCGGACCAGTACGGTATCGCTACAACCTTCGGCTTGGCGGATCGCACGAGACTCGCGACCACGCGCTGATGATCGGGCGACGTGCCGATCGCGCGATCGGGCAAGTGGAGGTTCACACGCCAGGCCGCGCCAAGTACGGCGCGCGCAGCCTCCGCCTCGGCCAGCCGTTCTTCCACCGTTCCGTTACTGCCCATCTCACCCGCAGTCAGATCGCACAACCCGACACGATGACCGAGCGCGGCATGCTTCGCCACAATCCCGCCGATGCCGATCTCGATGTCATCAGGGTGAGGGCCGATCGCCAGCAGGTCTACCTGGGACATTGTCATCGCGTCCAGCCGAACACCTCGTCAGCCTTGTCCAGCTCGCCGCGAGCCGCACGCGCCAGGATGCGTGCGGCGAGAAACGCCCCGGCCAGCGTGTCACCCGAGCTGCCCAACGCGAACAAATGTCTGGGATAGTTGCGATGCGGCCCGATGTACATGAGCCCATCGCCCGTCTCTCCGTACACCATCTCCCAGCCGTACGCGGGCTGCAATCCGGAGATCACCGGATACATCATCAGCAGCTCGTACATCAATTGACCTGTGCGTTGCACGCGTATCGCATCGCGTTGTCGATCTGGCGACTCGTCGCGATCCGCACCGGCAATCAGCAGGCGACCGTCCTTCGTCCGTCGAAGCCGGTGACGCGGTGAGGCCATGTCGCGCATCGTGACCTTCTCCGTCGCCAACTGCTTTCGCATCGCTACGGGCAATGGCTCGGTGAGGACCAGGTATGTCTCGCGACGCTTGAAATGGCGACGCAGCGGCTTGAACTCCGCGGTCGCGACGCCGGTGGTCACGATCACCGTCTGTGCCTGAACGACACCGCCATCGACGACGATCTCGACCTGCTTGCTTCCCACACGGATCTTCTTCACCGGTGAGCGCTCGAAGAAGGTCGCACGGCGTGATTTCGCGGCGGAGGCGAGGCCGAGACAGGCACGATACGGATCGAACGCCACTCCCGATCCGAGCTTGACCGCCGCTTGCACGTCGAGCGCTAACGTGTTCCGCGCCGACTGCGGCGTCACCGCGCGCGCGTCAAAACCAGCAGCCTCTCGCGCCTCACGCTCGCGCCGCAGCTCTTTTTCGCCCTCGCGAATCGCTACGAGCACGTCATCGCATGCGAGGAGATCGCAACGGATGTTCAGACGCCGGAGCGTCGCTGCACCGTCGGACGCCGCCTTGCGGTAGCCCTCGAAGACCTTCCGCGCGGCGCGCAGTCCGTGGGCGCTGACGATGTGCCTGAAGAAGACGCCGGGATCCGGCAGCAACAGCCCGGCACTCCGTCCTGCGCTGCCGGACCCGAGGCGGTCACCCTCGATGACGAGCGGCCGCAAACCCGCCCCTGCACAGGCGAAAGCCGTGGCGCAGCCGGTCAGGCCGCCGCCGACGATGACGACGTCAGCAGTGTGCTCGCCGCGAAGCCGCGGATGATTGGGACGACGGGTGGCGGGAAAAGTGTCGATCCAGGGAGAGATGCCGTAACGTGTGCGCATGCAATTCAGGATGCAGGCGCAACGGCGCCGCACCCTGAATTCTATTTACTTCTCGTTCTTCAGCAGAGTTCTTTTCCGTTCAACGCCCCAACGATAGCCAGTCAGGCTGCCGTCCTTGCCCACAACCCGATGGCACGGGATGACCAGGCAGGTGGGGTTGGTCGCGCAGGCACGGGCCACGGCGCGGACCGCGGATGGCCTGCCGATGTCGCGCGCCACCTGGCTATAGGCACGCGTTTCACCGTAGGGAATGGACTGCAGGTAGCGCCACACTTTCCATTGAAACGCCGTCGCCTGAATGTCCAGCGGTAGATCGAGATGCGGGCGGCGTCCGCTCAAATAGGTGAGGATGGCGTTGATCCAACGCCCCAGATCGGTGCGATTGGGTGTGATCGACGCCGCCGGATACTCCTGGCGCAGCTCGCGCTCGAGCGTCTCGTCCTTGTCGCCGAGCTTCACCGAGCAGATGCCCTTCGCCGTCGCGGCGACGAGCAGACGACCGAGCGGTGAGTCGGCGATCGCATAGGTAACCTCAACGCCGCGCGCCCCACGCTTGTAGACGGCCGGGGTCATACCGCCGGTCGGCTGGCGCTCGTAGACGCGGCTACTCGATCCATAGCCAGCGTCGTATAAGGCTCCGGTCACGGGCGAGCCGTCGCGCAGGCCTTGCCTGAATCGTCCGGCACGCAGCGCGTCCTGATACGCCCGCGGTGAGATCCCCACCAGGCGCGTGAACACTCGCTGGAAGTGATACGGGCTGGCATTCACATGTTGCGCGAGACGTGCGAGCGTGATCGGCGCGTCAGCGTGTTGCTGAATGAATGCACACGCTTTTCGAACCTGATCCATTCCGGGCGGTGCCTTCACGTGTCCTTCCGAGGCCCGGCGCAGGCGGATGTCGGCAGCAGCACTCATACGATCACGATACCGGCTGGGTCGCAAGGTAATCTATCCGTTCCTTGCGCTTAGAATTTTCTCACATGCGACGCCGCCTCACGCGGGCCGCGGCCGTGGTGCTCGGCCTCATTCTGATTCTCGGTGTGGCCGCAGGCCTGTACGTGCGCGCCCAGCTCAGAGCGAGCCTGCCGCAGCTCGATGGCACTTTGCCCGTCCCCGGTCTCTCCGCGCCCGTCACGGTCGCTCGCGACGCCCTGGGCATTCCGACAATTCGTGGCGCATCGCGTGAGGACGTCGCCCGCGCGCTGGGCGTCCTTCACGCCCAGGAACGATTCTTCGAGATGGATCTGTCCCGACGTCGCGCCGCTGGCGAGCTCTCGGCGCTTGTCGGTCCGCGTGCGATCGTCGTCGATCGCGAGATCCGGCCACACCGCTTTCGCGCCGAGGCGCAGCGCGCAATCGCGACGATGGAACCAAAGGCACGAGCCGTGCTCGATGCGTACACTGCCGGCGTCAACAGCGGGCTCAATGCACTGCGCAAACCGCCGTTCGAGTACCTCGTGCTTCGGCAGGCTCCCAAGCCATGGCTGCCGGAAGACACCCTGCTCGTCGTCCTGTCGATGTTCATCACGCTGCAGGACTACACCGGATCGTACGAGTCCACGCTCGCGACGATGACCGATGTGATGCCCAAGCCGATGGTCGATCTCCTCGCGCCTGACGGCACCGAGTGGGATTCGCCGATCGTCGGCGCCGCATTCAGCACGCCGCCGATCCCTGGTCCAGATGTCTACAACCTTCGGGCGCGACGGATGGAACGGCGAGATCGGATTCGACTGAAGCCTCCGCCGCCGGAGACGTCCATTCCGTCGGCATTGGGATCTGGGCTTTTGGCGTTGGGCTTTGGCCGTTCGGATTTAGGCGCAGGTACGGCCAACGAGAACGACAGTGCTATTGGGAGCAACAATTGGGTCGTCTCGGGTCGGCTGACGACGGATGGTGCACCTCTCGTCGCCAACGACATGCACCTCGCGGTCCGTGTGCCGAACACGTGGTATCGCGCCTCGCTCGAGTTTCCTGAGCCATCTGGTCCGCTGCGTTTGATCGGCATCACGCTGCCCGGCGCACCCGCGCTGGTGGTTGGCAGCAACACGCACGTGGCCTGGGGATTCACCAACACCTACGCCGATTGGAGCGACCTCATCCTGCTCGACGTCGATCCGCAGGATTCCACGCGCTACAAAACGCCGGGCGGGTGGCGGAAGTTCGATCGATACGACGAGGTGATCGACATTGCCGGCGCACCTGCCGAACACGTGCAGGTCGCCTGGACGATCTGGGGCCCGGTGCTCGATCCCGACTTCCGCGGCCGGCAGCGTGCAATGCGGTGGGTGGCGCACGACGCTGACCGTCTCGCGGCTGTGTCCTCAGCACTCGAGAATGCGAGAAGCGTGGACGAGACCTTCGATGCGGTGAACGGCCTCGGCGCTCCGGGCCAGAACTTCGTTGTCGCCGACGCACAGGGCCACATCGGCTGGACGGTGTATGGATCGATTCCGCGTCGCCTCGGATTCGACGGTCGGCTGCCTCAATCATGGGCCGACGGCAAGCGCGGCTGGAACGGCTATCTGAGCCCGACGGAGTATCCGCGCGTTCGCGATCCGGAGAGCGGACGCATCTGGACCGCAAATGCCCGCGTCGTCGATGGCGAGATGTTGACCGTGCTCGGGGATGGCAACTACGAAGTCGGCTCGCGGGCACGCATCATTCGCGATCGCCTGATGGCCAGGAAACGTTTCGCACCCTCCGACCTGCTCGACATACAGCTCGACACGCAGGCGTCATTCCTGGCTCGCTGGCGGGATCTCGCACTGAGCACGCTGACGCCAGCGGTAATCGGCGACCACCGCGCACGCACACAATTCCGCACGCTGGTCGAACAGACCTGGGACGGTCACGCGTCGGCGACCTCGCCAGGCTATCGGCTGACACGGATGTTCCGTGAGGAAGTATCCGACGCAGTGATCGCGTTCGTGCTGTCCGAGTGCTACGAGGCCGACCCGTCCTTCGACTACCGATCGGTTCGTCGTCGTGAGGGTCCGATCTGGAAGCTGGTTACCGAGAAGCCGATGCATCTCCTCGATCCCGCATATTCGGATTGGAACGAGCTCCTCGTCGCTGCGGTCGATCGCGTGATCGCACGTACGGACGCCGACGGCGGACTCTCCGAGCCGTGGTCGCATTCCAACATCACAGCGTACCGCCATCCGCTCTCGTCGGCGATCCCGCTCATCGGCAACAGACTCGACATGCCGCTGCAACCGATGAACGGCGACCTCTACACGCCGAGCATGCACTGGGGTGCGAACGCACCGTCGGAGCGGATGATCGTCTCACCCGGTCGCGAGAAAGATGGCATCATGCACATGCCGACCGGCCAGAGTGGTCATCCGCTGTCGCCGTACTACTCGAACTCGCACGACGCGTGGGTCCACGGCAAGGCGACGCCGTTCCTGCCGGGGGCGACTGAACACACTCTCACACTGACGCCGTAAGGAAGGTCAAAGGTCAAAGGTCAAAGGTCAAAAGCGGACCCGCCACGCGACAACGGCCTTCGGATCGCGTCGATAGATCGTCTTGTTGTTTCCCTGCAGCGCATCGATGATTCCGCCGATGGTGGCGTAACCCAGCGTCGAGCGAACGATGTACTCCGCGGGGCAGTCAGGGGCGCAGAAGGCAAGAATCACCAGACCGACCGCGGCCCCCTTGAGTACACCGTCGAGGGCACTGTCCCTCGGCCTCGAGATCTGACGGATGCTGCTGAGGGGAAGCGTCCCGCTCCCCGTCAGCATGATCTCCTCGGGCCCCATGCACAGCAGGGTGCCCGTGCGTGCCGGTCCTTCGTCCATCTGCACGACGACGCGGTCGCGGCTCGTCACCGGCCAGCACCCGGCCGATCCGGCAATGGTCTGCGCCGCACGTGTAGTGTCCGGCGTTAGCCGGACCTCGTTCGTTTGCGCAAACGCGCTGCTCGTGACACCGAGCAGCAGGGCGATGCTTAGAAGAACTCGCATGATTGGGGTTACCGCCGCCCGCGAAAGTTGAAGCCGGTGAGCATGCTCACCCGCATCCCATCCTTTGAGGGAACGACGGCGAACGTGACCGGCACGTTGAGCGCGCCAGATCGGAAGGTGACGCCTCCGGCAACGGCCAGAGCGACGCCGGCTGGAGTGACATTCGGACCGATACCGAACTCCACCCCACTCGGCGATCGCAGCCCTACCATCCAGCTCGCGCTCGGCAAGGTCACGCCCTGCTCGAGACCGCCAAGGAGAAACACGAACTCGTTCACTGCAGCGAGGCCACCGGCCTTGCTGTAGAACTGCTTTTCGAACTGCCAGCCGAACTGCGTGATTCCGGATCGGACAACGATGTCGCGCTCCGTGGCCAGCTTGTCCACGATGCCCTGACTCAAGGACGTGAAGCCAAAGCGGGGACCCGACAGATTCACACTTCTGACCGGCGGCGGCGGATTCACCACGTTCTCCGTCTGGGCCGCGGCAGGTACAGCCAATCCAAAGATGAACATCGTCAGAACAGCAGCGCGCATAGGCACCTCCATGTGTTCCATGGTCGGCGTCTGTCCGGTGCGAAGTCTTGACGGAGGTCCTGAAAAATCCTGATCGGTAAGGCGAGGACTACTGCCGATGGAATTCGGCGTCGATGACCTGGTCTGCCGGAGACATCGGCGCGAACGGCCGGTGCTCGACGATTGCCTCCCGATGAAAGGCCACAGCATCGGCTGGGCACAACCGCAGGAATAGCTTCAGCCCGAGTATCAG
>DATCXH010000622.1:0-2045 GCA_036565925.1 Vicinamibacterales bacterium | reverse complement strand
GTCACAAGCGCCATCGCGATACCGAAGTCGAGAATCTTGACCGAGCCATCTTTCGTCACCTGGACGTTAGCTGGTTTCAGGTCGCGATGGATGATGCCAACGCGGTGTGCTGCTCCGAGTGCGTCAGCGAGTTGGCATCCGATCTCGACGACCCGCGCGATCGGTAACGGCTCGCGTCGAAGCACCACGGCAAGACTCTCTCCCTGGACGTACTCCATGACGATGAACGTGCGGCCGTCGTGTTCAACGACGTCATGGACAGCCGCGACCCCAGGATGAGTGATTCGCGCTGCCGCGCGCGCCTCGTTGATCACCCGGTTGCGCAGATTCGGGCCACCCGATTTGCGCGAGAGCACGCATTTCAGTGCCACTGGCCGATCGAGGCGAGGATCTCTCGCGAGAAAGACTTCACCCATTCCTCCACGGCCGATCCGATCGACGACGACATAGGGACCGACGTGGGAACCAATCGTCAGGCCCGATGAATCTTCGTCGATTGACTGTGGAATATTCGCTCGGTCCGGCGGCTGATGCGCTTTGACGAGCGCGAGAAGACCGTCTCGCAGAGCCGGATCCGTGCAGGACTCCTGCAGGAAGCGCTCGCGCTCAACGATCGGACTCTCGAAGGTGGCGGTGATCAGGGCCTCGGTTTGAGGCCACGAAGTTGACGCCATCGCTTGTCTGGTGTGGACGGATACTATGCCCACGCCGGTCCGGTGTAAAGCGTCGGCCGCGGACCCATCGATCGTTTTGGCGACGTGCGATGGCTCTCGGTATTACTGCCTGAAGACTTTCCCATCCTTCATTACGAAGCTCACGTGCTGCAACGCGCTCACGTCCTGTAAAGGATTGCCGGTCACGCCGATGACGTCGGCCAACCGTCCTCGGGCGAGGAGGCCAATCTCGCCGGTCAACCCAACAGAAGCAGCGGCCGACAGCGTGGCGGTGCGAAGCGCAGCGTGTGGATCGAGGCCGATCGACGCGAGATGCTCAAACTCTCGTGCGTTGTCGCCGTGTGGAATGACGCCGGCATCGGTCCCAAAGGCAATCGGCAGCCCCGCGGCCGCCGCGGATCGCATATGCGTCCGCAACGCCGCAAGATGCTCAGGAGCCGCTGCCGACAAGGAAAACAGCGTTGGCAGCTGCCTGATACCCCGCGCTTTCATCATCGTCACGGTTTCCGGTAAGGGAAAACCTGCGTGCGCGACGAGATCCGCTCCAAGCCGAACCGACACACTGATTCCGCCCGAGCTCAACGCGTGAACGGCGACACGCTTGCCGAGCCGGTGTGCTTCATCGATCGCGGCAGCCAGTTCGTCGTCGGTGATTTCATATTTCGAGGGCTCCCGGACGGCGTCAGCCAACCAACCGGTCACGCACACCTTGATCAAATCAACGCCGTGTTCGACGTCCTCGCGAACCCGCCTGCGAAAGGCCTCCGCTCCGCGGACACCGATTCCATTGAAGTCGCATGTTCCTCCAGAGATCCCCAGCCATGGACCTGATGCCACGACGCGTGGACCATCGATTCGGCCTGCCGCGATCGCGTCGCGGAGCGCAACATTCGCGTAGGCTGCGGCCCCCAGGTCTTGCACCGTGGTGAATCCCGCCGCGAGGGTGGCGCGCGCGTTCGCCGAGGGCACACCGGAAAGGGTCAGATGCACATGCGCGTCAATGAGGCCAGGCAGCAGGGTGAGAGTAGGAAGCTGAATCACCGTCGCGTCTGCGGGTACCGCGATCTCGGCATTCGGGCCCGCCGCGACGATTCGAGCCCCAGCAACGACCACCGTGGCGTTCTCGATCAGCCGGTCGCGCTCGATGTCGATCATGGCGCGCGCGCGTAAGGCCACAACTGGCTGCGCCGCACGCGTCGGCAGCACCATCGTGACAAGGCACGCCACCATTGTCGTCAGCGCTCGCCACGGTCCGAGGACATTCCGCCGCGCGTTGATTGGCTTCATGGTTTCGCACCGTGATCGGCAGGTGTGTGCGCTGGGAGGTGATCAGAACTCGAAGACGACTCCACCGGACGGGACGATCGGGAG
>DATCXH010000387.1:0-4611 GCA_036565925.1 Vicinamibacterales bacterium | reverse complement strand
GGCGGGTCTGCCCTCGACGTGCTCGGGCCAGGAAGACCCGCCACTACGACATGGCCGCTGCGACTCTGCTCATTGTTGACGACGAAGCGCTGGTGCGCTGGTCCCTGCGTGAACGTCTTGAAACGGAAGGGTACGAGATCGTCGAGGCAGGAACCGCCGCCGACGCGATCGCCCGTGCGACGGGTGTCGACCTGGTGCTGCTCGACTTCAAGCTGCCCGACGGCGACGGCTTGAGCGTCCTGCGGCACATCAAAGAACACACGCCCGACGTGCTCGTCATCCTGATGACGGCGTTCTCGACCGTGGAGAACGCGGTCGAGGCGATGAAGCTCGGCGCGTATCACTACGTCAACAAGCCGTTCAATCTCGACGAGGTGACGATGCTCGTCGAGAAGGCTCTCGAGACGAGTCAGTTGCGGCGCGAAGTGCGAGCGCTGCGAAGTTCCCAGAGCCAGGAGTACAGCTTCGAGTCGATCATCGGCAGCTCGCCGGCGATGCAACGGATCAAGGCATTGCTGGCGCGCGTGGCCGCCAGTCCCGCGTCGACGGTGCTGCTCACTGGTGAAACAGGAACGGGGAAGGATCTCGCCGCCAAAGCTGTCCATTACAACAGTGACCGCGCCGGACGCGCTTTCGTCAATATCACCTGTTCGGCATTGCCGGAGCAGTTGCTCGAAAGCGAGCTGTTCGGCCACGAACGCGGTGCGTTCACCGACGCCCGTCAGCAGAAGCGAGGGCTGTTCGAAACGGCAGACGGCGGCACGGTCTTCCTCGACGAGATCGGAGAGATGACCGCGCCGCTGCAGGCGAAGCTGCTGCGGTTCCTCGAGGAGAAGACCTTCAAGCGCGTCGGAGGTCTCGCGGACATTCGCGTCGATGTGCGGGTCGTTGCCGCGACGAATCGTGACCTCGAAGAGGAGGTCAAGGCCGGGAAGTTCCGCGAAGACCTCTTCTACCGGCTCCAGGTCATGCCCATTCCGTTGCCGCCCCTGCGTGAGCGCCGCGGCGACGTGCCGCTGCTCGCCCGGTACTACATCGACCGATTCAATCGCGAATTCAAGAAGCGAGTGAAAGGTCTCTCGCCCGCAGCGACGACGCTGCTCGAGCAGTATCAGTGGCCGGGGAACGTCCGCGAATTGCGCAATGCGATCGAACGGGCCATGCTGCTCATCGATCGCGACCGGCTCGAGCCCGAGGACTTCACCACACTCACGCGAACCGTCGAATCGGCGCAGTTCCGCCTGCCGCCCGAAGGCGTCAACCTGGAGGACGTCGAACGGCATTTGTTGTCGCAGGCGCTCGAGCGGGCAGGCGGCAATCAGAGCCACGCCGCGCAGCTCCTCGGGATCAATCGCGATCAGGTCCGCTATCGGATCGAGAAATTCGGCCTGAAGACTTCGTAAGGGCGACGGCAGCCCTGGCGGGGGCGGATACGTCGCCCGCGACGTCGTCACGCCGCCGCCGTCTCCGCCGCTGCCTCCGCTCGTTCCTCTACATCGGCGTGCTCGTCCCGAACGGTGAGCACGGGACAGGCCGCTGTCCGCACCACGTGTTCCGCAACGCTGCCGAGCAGCATGTGGGCAACACCGCGTCGTCCATGGGTACCCATGACGATCAGATCGATGTCGTTATTGGCAGCGTAATCGACGATTTGCGGAGCGATCAGACCGCGGACGATGCCGCGGCTCCCACGGAACCGTTGCTCTTCGTCGGCGTCGAGCCGTTCAAAGAGGCGCTCGCGCGCTTCTTCAATCGCGCGTTCACGCACGTCGGTCGGCACGGACGCGTAGACCTCGGGTGCGCACGCAGCCACCACGTAGGGATCGCGGTAGACGTGCACGAGGTGCAGGGACGCGCCCAGCTTCGGCGCGAGATCTTTGGCATACGCCAACGCCTTGTCAGCAGTCTCGCTGAAATCGGTCGGCACGAGGATACGTTTTACGGTGGGAGCCATGGTGCTCTCCTGAAAGGTGTTGGCGACTGCCTCACTCGAAGAGCAGGTCCCGTGCCACGCTCGAATCGCTGTAACTGACAATGGTTGTGTGGTTCGGCCGACTCGGCAGCGGAAAGATTCCCCAGTACTGCCCTGCGTCTGTGAAATTTCTCGCGCGACGCGTTTAACGCCGAGGGAGAACCGCATCATGTCAAGGAAATCCAGATGCGTCGTGTCGGCACGACGGTTGCCCTGTCAGCACGTGATTGCGCAGAGGGACTTATGCGGACCTACACACGCACGTGCATGCTCGTCATCCTGATGTTCGCGTCGTTCACGTCGGTGATGATGCGAGCGCAGACGGGTCCACCGGCACCGGCATTTCTCGGTGACTCGCTCGTCGGCAAGGATTCATTCGAGGCGTATTGTGCGGCGTGCCATGGCTCGACCGCCCGCGGTGACGGACCGGTGGCCAGCTCCCTGAAGGGAATGCCGGCAGATCTCACCTTGCTCACCGCACACAATCGTGGAGTCTATCCGCGCGATCGGGTCACAGCGATGCTGACGGGCGCTGGACGGACGGTGGCCGCGCATGGCACGACCGAGATGCCGATCTGGGGACCGCTGTTCCGCGCGTTCGAATCCGATGCGCGTGCCCGCGTGCGGATCGACAACCTGGTCAACTATCTCGAGACCGTTCAGGTGCGAACGGCTTCGCCAACCGAATCAGGAGCCGTCCTCTTCCGCACCTACTGCGCCTCTTGCCACGGCACCGATGCACGCGGAGCGGGACCGATGACGGCGCAGCTTCGTCGTCTGCCGCCGAGTCTGACCTCCTTTGCGGTCCGCAATGGCGGCATGTTTCCAGGCGAGCGGGTCCGTCGCATCATCGACGGACGAGATATCGCGTCGCACGGGACGACCGAGATGCCGGTGTGGGGTGATGCGTTCAGACGGACGCGTGAAGGGTTGAGCGAGAAGGCGGCAGCGGCGCGAATCGACGCGATCGTCCGCTATCTCGAATCGATTCAGGAGCGAGCGACGTTCTGAATCCTACGCGTGGGCGCGCGGCCGCCTGTCTCATCCGGTGATTTGCAGCGAGAATAGGGACCTGCAAACACGGGGAGGAACATGGCGGGGTCGATTGAACTTGGTCTTGATACGTTCGGAGACGTGACGGTTGGTGCTGACGGCCGCCCGTTGACGCAAGCGGCAGTGCTGCGCAACGTGGTCGAAGAGGCGGTGCTCGCCGATAGCTTAGGGCTCGCGTTCTTCGGCGTCGGCGAACATCATCGCAAGGACTTTTCGATCTCGGCGCCGGAAGTCGTGCTCGCCGCGATCGCCGCGCGCACCACGCAGATTCATCTCGGGTCGTCGGTCACTGTGCTCAGCACGGACGACCCGGTGCGCGTGTTCGAACGGTTCTCGACCGTGAATGCCCTCTCAAACGGTCGCGTCGAAGTCATCGTTGGCCGTGGCTCGTTCACCGAATCGTTTCCGCTGTTCGGCTTCGACATGGCGCACTACGAGGACCTGTTCGAAGAGAAGCTCCAACTGTGGGCGGAACTGGTGAAAGGGGAGCCGGTGACGTGGGCCGGCCGGCTGCGCTCGCCGCTCTCGAATCAGATCGTGTATCCACCGAGCGAGACGGGCACGTTGCACACGTGGGTGGCTGTTGGTGGCAGTCCCGAGTCGGTCGTACGCGCGGCACATTACGGCTTCCCGTTGATGCTCGCGATCATCGGAGGTAGCCCGCAGCGATTCAATGGATACACCGAATTGTATAAGCAGATGCTGACGCGATTCGGGAAACCAACGCTGCCAATCGGCGTGCATTCGCCAGGGCACGTTGGCGAGACTGACGAACAAGCCAAAGAGGACATCTGGCCGCACTACGAAGGGCTGATGAACAGGATCGGATCCGAGCGAGGGTGGGCGCCAATCGGCCGCGCCCATTTCGAGCGCGAGGCGGGACCGGACGGCGCGCTGTTTGTCGGCTCACCGGAGACCGTCGCGGCAAAGATCGCGCGAACGATCAAGGCGCTTGGCCTGACGCGCTTTGACATGAAGTACAGCAACGGCACCCTGCCGCACGACAAGATGATGAGGAGCATCGAGCTGTACGGAACGAAGGTCGTCCCGTTGGTACAGCAGCACTTGGACTGAGTGCCCAGAGCAGGGCTCGGGGCACGACTCAGGGCACGACTCAGGGCACGTCCCAGGGCACGACTCAGGGCACGTCCCAGGGCACGGGCCAGGGCACGTCCCAGGGCACGTCCCAGGGCACGACTCAGGGCACGGGCCAGGGCAGAGCCCAGGGCACGGCCCAGGGCAGAGCCCAGGGCACGACCCAGAGCATTCGCAGGGTTTGACGACGTTTTGCATCAGGTATCCCCTTGGCTGGGTTAGAGTTGTGCCCTGTGAAGGCCTTTATTCCTGGTACCTACGCAGTCATCCTCATCATCAGCGCCGGTGCTCTCGTCCAGGCTGCGGACGATCCGGCTTTGGTGCGCGCGGCGCGCGCCGGGGACGCCAAGGCTGTCGCCGCGTTCATTCAACAGAAAGCCGACGTCAACGCGGTCGCGATTGACGGGACGACGGCGCTGCATTGGGCCGTTCGGGCTGAGGACATCGAGACAGTCGATGCATTGATTCGCGCCGGCGCGCGCGGCAAGACG
>DATCXH010000427.1:0-3855 GCA_036565925.1 Vicinamibacterales bacterium | reverse complement strand
AGAAGTGGAATGATTACCGTTCGCACGGCGGCCGACATCGCCGCACTCGCCCAGTTGGCGTGTCTGCTGGAGGTGAGCGCACCCAAACCAGGCAATGTTTCGCCCGGCCGTCATTTCGCCAATGTCACCTACGAGGATTTCCTGACCAGCGCTGTTGCCATCGGACCGGCATTCACGCGCGTCGCCGACCAGTCGCTCGGCGCGACGATTCGGCAGGCGATCGAGAAGACGGCTTGCTGGACGAAGACCAACACAAACCTCGGCATCGTGCTGTTGCTTGCGCCACTCGCCAAGGCGGCGACCAGGGCCGAAGGCGGCGAGCTGCGCGGAGCGTTGCACCGCGTGCTCAATGAGACAACGGTCGAGGACGCGCGTGACGTCTACGCGGCGATTCGCCGCGCGAGTCCCGGCGGTCTGGGTCGATCCGACACGCAGGATGTCGCGAACGAGCCGGATGTTACGTTGCTCGATGCGATGCGCCTTGCCGCCGACCGCGACGGCATCGCTCGCGAGTATGCGACCGATTTCGCGATCACATTCGAGCAAGGGGTTCCCACACTCGCGCGTGCGCAGGCTGACGGATTGTCGTGGAGCGACGCCATCGTCGAAACGTACCTGTCGTTGCTGGCGCGATCGATAGACACGCACATCGTGCGGCGAACTGGTGTGGCTGCGGCGGAGCGCGTGTCGGCGCAGGCACGTGCAGTGCTCGAGGCAGGTGGTGTTCGGTCGGCCGCGGGCCGGCAGGCGGTTGAGGAAATGGATCGTGCAATGCGCGACGCCCGGAACTCGAACAACCCGGGCACGACAGCGGACCTGACAGCGGCCGCAATCTTCGTTACGCTGATTGCTGGTCCGCCTGACCACCTTCGCCAAGGCTACGGTGGTTTGCCGTAGCTTCATGCGCAGGCTTTAGCCGGACGACGTGTGTAGTGTCCGGCTTCAGCCGGACCGTGGAGGTTGAATGACAGCACGCGGGGCATTCCGCGTTTCGGTGACGAAAGACTATCTGGTCTTCGCCTCGGCGCACTTCATCACGTTCGCCGGGCATCGCTGCGAAGGACTGCACGGCCACAACTATCGCGCGCGCGTCACCATCGAAGGCGACCTCAACCAGGAAAGCTGGTTCGTCTTCGACTTCGTCGAGCTGAAGCGCATCATGAAGCGGCTGTGTGACGAGATCGATCACCTGGTGCTCCTGCCGCTCGAGAGCGATCGCGTCGGGGTCGTCGAGGAAGGTGAGACGGTGTCGGTGTCGGTCGATGGCAAGCCGAGGTATGTCTTTCCTCGGCGTGACTGTGCGCTGCTGCCGATCCCGAACACGACGGTCGAAATGCTGGCGCAGATGCTCACCGAGCGTCTGCAAGGCGAGCTCGAGAAGCTCGGTGCCAAAGGCCTGACGGCGATCGAGATGGAAGTCGAAGAGAACTTCGGCCAGTCCGCTGTGTATCGCGTAGGATTGTCGGACTGACCCGCCTTCGCGAATCGCTGTGAAGCGCGCGCACCAAGGAGGCCGCATGTGGCGCACAGTCGTTCTTGGCATCCTCGTCGGACTCTGCCTGCCTGTCGTCTCGGCCGCGCAACAGGCACCGAACGGCGAGACGGTCTATAAGCAGCACTGCGTGGGCTGCCATGAAGGGTCGGTCGCGCGTGCACCGAACCGTGAAGCGCTGCGCGCGATGGAACCCGAGGCGATCGACACTGCGCTGAGTTCGTTCAGCATGCGTCGTCAGGGCGCGACGTTGAGTTCAGCCGAACGTCGTGCGGTGGCGGCATTCCTGGCTGGTCGTCCAGCCGGCTCGTATCGCGCTCCGCTCGACATGATCGGCAAGGACGCGTACTGCGCGGCGGGCACGGCGCCACGCGATCCGCTCGCTGGCGCCTCGTGGAATGGATGGGGCGTCGATGCGCGCAACTCACGATCGCAGACCGCTGCCGCGGCCGGTCTGACGGCCGCCGATATACCGAAGCTCAAATTGAAGTGGTCATTTGGCATCCCGGGTGTGTCCGCCTCGGGATCGCAGATCACGGTAGTCGGCTCGCGTGCATTTGTCGGGAGTCGCAACGGCGTGGTCTATGCGTTGGATACGAAGACCGGCTGCCTGGTATGGGCGTTCGAGGCCGATGCCGGCGTGCGATCGACGCCCATCGTCGGTCGTGCCGCCGATGGAAGCAGCACGCTGTATTTCGGCGACGCTCACGCGTTCGTGTATGCGCTCGACGCCAACACCGGTCAACGCCGATGGAAAGTGAAGGTTGAAGATCATCTCGACGCGATGATCACCGGCGCGGCCGCGTATCACAACGGACGACTCTACGTGCCGGTGTCGTCGCTTGAAGAAGGAACAGCGGCGATTCCGAATTACGAGTGCTGCACTTTCCGTGGCAGCGTTGTCGCGCTCGATGGGGCGAGCGGCAAGCAGCTCTGGAAGACATACACCATTTCTCAGCAGCCACAGCGAACCACCAAAACTTCGCGAGGCACGCAACTGTGGGGACCGTCGGGTGGGGCCGTGTGGTCACAGCCCTTGGTCGACGGCGAACGAAACCGCATCTATGTTTCCACCGGAGACGCGTACTCGAATCCGGCTCCTCGCGAGACCGACGCGATCATGGCATTGGCAATGGATACCGGACGAGTGCTCTGGGTTCAGCAGACGCTGGCCGGCGATGCGTGGAATGTCGCGTGTCTCGAGGCCGGTGCCGGTCGTGTGAACTGCCCGGAAGGTGCAGGGCCTGATCACGATTTCTCCAGCGCGCCATCCATCGGCGTCCTTCCTGACGGCAAGCGGGTCATCGTCGCCGGACAGAAGTCCGGGGAGTTGCACGGGATCAACCCCGACACCGGTGAGCAGTTGTGGAAAACGCGAGTCGGTCAGGGCGGCGTCCTCGGAGGCATCGAGTGGGGATTCAGCGTCGATGGCGCGACGGCGTATGTGTCGCTCTCGAGTGCGCTTGAAAAAAAACCTGGCGAGGCAGGCGGTATGGTTGCGGTGAACATCGCCGATGGGAAGCCGCGATGGACGAGTCCGCCGCCGGCCGACACGTGCAACTCGCGGCGAGGATGCAATACCGGTCAGCCGGCAGCAGTGTCGTCGATTCCCGGCGTGGTGTTCTCAGGCAGCCTCGACGGTCACTTGCGCGCCTACGACAGCAAGACTGGCAACGTGCTCTGGGACGTGAACACGGTCAATGAGTACGACACCGTGAACCGCGTGCCGGCACGTGGCGGATCGATGAACGGTCCGGGCGCCACCATCGTCGGCGGCATGCTCTTCGTCAACTCCGGCTACGGTTCGCTCGGTTTCATGCCTGGCAATGTCGTACTTGCCTTCTCGATTGACGGCAAGTAAGAGCAAACGGCAAAGGTCATTGGAAGTACTCGGCGTTGTGGATGTTCGACGAGGGCTCGCGGTACGTGCACGAGGTGGGCGGCGAGACCGCTACATGCCGATTGAAAGTGTGGCTGGCGAACGCATCCCACCCGGCGACGTGGCCTCGCTGGTTCGCCAGTACATCGATCGATTCGGCCTCTCATCGCTGTATGTCGCTGATCTCGACGCAATCGACCACCATACACCGCAGCACGCGGCTGTGCGGCGGATCGCGGCACTCGACGCGACGCTGTGGCTCGATGCCGCCATTGCGTCACGGGACGATGCTCAATGCGCGCTCGCGTGCGGCGCATCACGAGTGATTGTTGGCCTCGAGACGTTGCCGTCGTTCGACGTGCTGAAATCGATCGTGAGTGCGGTCGGGCGGGAACGAGTGGTATTCAGTCTCGACCTTCGCGAGGGTGCGGCGATCGCAACAACGCCCGAACTGGCGCAGCAGAGTCCAGAAGACCTGGCGGCG
>DATCXH010000777.1:0-5204 GCA_036565925.1 Vicinamibacterales bacterium | reverse complement strand
GCGCCGCTTGGCACCTGGTGCATGTGCCGTGTGGCCACACGCGCGAACACGATCAAGCCTGCCGCGACCATCCACGTCACGAGCATGGAATTCGTGATCGGCAGTCCGAACACGCGTCCAATCTCGACGGCGCTCTGCGAGAGGCCGTGCGCCTCCGGTTCCGCCATGCTCAATGCCAGCACGCGCAAGGTATTTGCACTGTGAGTGCCACGCACCGGCATCCGTGGGGAGGCCGGGATGATTCGGGTTTGGCCTAAAGAGACGATCGCGTGGGTCGAAAGCTGCACGTGCCCGTGCGAAACGGGCTCCGGCATTCCGGACGTCCTCCGCGATTTCGGGGAGGACAGCCGCAGAGGGCCTGCCCTGAGCGAGCAAAGCCAGTCGAAGGGGTGACGAGATGAAACGTTCAGAATATGAAAAAGAGCTCAGGAAGCTGCAAGTCGAGTTATGTCACTTGCAGCAATGGGTCAAGGAGAAAGAGCAGCGCATCGTGATCGTGCTGGAAGGCCGAGACGGTGCCGGCAAAGGGGGGACGATCAAGGCACTGACCGAGCGCGTCAGCCCACGAGTATTCAGAACCGTCGCCCTTCCCGCTCCCTCCAGTCGCCAGCAGTCACAGATGTACATGCAACGCTACGTCGAGCAGTTTCCGGCGGCCGGCGAGATCGTCATCTTCGATCGCAGCTGGTACAACCGCGCCGGCGTCGAGCATGTGATGGGGTTCTGCACCAAGCCGCAGTACGAACGTTTCCTCAAACTCTGTCCCGTCGTCGAGCGCTTCATGGTCGAAGGCGGAACGCAACTGATCAAGTTGTGGCTGGAGGTGAGTAATCAGGAACAGCAGCGGCGATTCGAGGCACGCATCAAGGATCCGTTGCGACAGTGGAAACTCAGCCCGATGGATCTGCCATCACGCGAACGCTGGTATGACTATTCGCGGGCACGCGATCGCATGTTGGATGCGACAGACACCGAGATCGCGCCCTGGTTCATTCTGCGGTCGGATGACAAGAAGACGGCCCGCCTGAATGCGATCGCCCACATCCTCTCGCAGATTTCCTACAAGAAGCTTCACCACGACAAAGTCAAGCTGCCAAGCCGATCGAAGAAGCACGCCTACGACGATCAGAAGTCCCTTCAGGGTCGCCGCTTTGTCGAGCGGCGATACGAAGCGGCAGAGGAAGCGAAGGCGTCCTGAGAGGCGCGTTCTGCGGTTTCTCCGCTACGGCGCGGTTGGCGTGGTTGGCGGCGGGGGCGGCGGTGCAGTGGTCGGCTCGGGCTGCCATCCGCCGCCGAGTGCACGATAGAGTTGCGCCAGCGCCCGCATCTCGTCACCTCGCGTACGTGCCAGCTCCAGCTCGAGTTGGAAGAGCTGTTGATCGGCGAGCAGAATCTCAATGTAAGAAGACAGCCCGATATCGTAGCGCTCGCGTGAGAGCGTCGACGCGTCGCGCAACGCAACCACACCCGCCTGCTGTTCGACGCGGATCGCCGCGAGTTTCTGGATCGCAATCAGCGAGTCGGATACTTCACGATAGGCGTTGATCGCCGTTTGCTGGTATTCGGCCATGGCCTGATCGAATCGCGCACGAGCCGCCTCGTAATTGCCGCGAATGCGTCCGGCGTTGAACAGCGGCTGAAACAGATTGGCACCAAGCGACCAGATGAACGAGTCACCTTTGAGCAGGTTGGACAAGTCACCGCTGATCGCACCCACCGAGCCAGTGAGACTGATCGTCGGGTAGAAGAGCGCCTTGGCCGCGCCGACGTCGGCGTTCGATGCGACCAGCAGCTGTTCGGCCTGGACGACGTCGGGGCGCCGCTCGAGGAGCACTGCCGGAACACCCACGGGAATATTCGGCGGCAGTGCCTGTTCTTCGAGCGTTTGTCCGCGAACGACGGCCCCGGGGGCACGCCCGACGAGCACGCTGATCGCATTCTCGAGAATCGCCACCTGCCGTTCGATGTCGGGCACCGATGCGGCAGTCAGGGAGCGGTTGGCGACCGCCGAGTCCAGCTCGAGGCGGTTTGAGACACCGCCAGCGAGCCGCGTCCGGTAGTAATCGACCGTCTGGTCGTTGAGCGTCAAGGTACGTAACGCGACCTCGCGCTGCAGGTCGAGTTCTCTCAGCTGGAAATAGGCCGTCGCAACATCACTGACCAGCGTGATGAGGACCGCTCGCCGGCCTTCCTCGGACGCCAGGTATCGCGCGAACGCGGCTTCGCTGTCGCGCCGGAGGCGGCCGAACAGATCCAGCTCCCACGCCATCGTCGCGGTGAGTGAGGTGTTGTTGAAGGTGCGGTCTTCGTCGTCCTCGGTGACAATCGGTGGCTGCGAATTCCGCGACGCCTGGTTCACCCCTGAAAACGCAGAGATGCCCACGTCGGGATAGAGGAACGATCTCGCGACGCGGGCCAGGGCGCGGGCTTCCTGCACGCGCGCGATCGCGACACGAAGATCGTAGTTATGAGCGATCGCGTCACGAATCAGCGCCTGAAGTGCCTCGTCCTGAAAGACCTGCCACCAGGGAATATCTGCCAGCGTCTCGCGTGCCTGTGCGTCGCCCGCATCACGATAGACGGCGGGCGGCGACATCTCGGGCCGCGCATAGTTGGGCCCGACGGTGGCGCAGCCCGCGACGAGCGCGCCGGCGAGCGGAAACGAGGCGACGATCCGAACACCTGTCGCGCGCTGTGTCACGGATGCGCCCCGGGAGCCACCGTCGGATGGATCTGCGATGTCTCTTCTGCGAGGGCGCGCCCTCGACCGATGACTTTTTCGACGGTGACGTACAGCACTGGGATCAGGAACACACCGAGGAACGTGGCAATGAGCATGCCGGAGAACACCGCCATGCCCATCACCTTCCGGCCTTCAGCGCCGGCGCCGCTGGCAATCAGCAGCGGCACGACACCAAGAATGAACGCGAATGCGGTCATCAAGATCGGCCGGAATCTCAGGCGCGCGCCTTCGAGGGCCGCGGTGACCGCATCCTTGCCCTGCTCGCGCAGCATCTTGGCGAACTCCACGATCAGAATCGCGTTCTTCGCCGCGAGCCCAATCAGCATGATGAGTCCGATTTGCGCGAATACGTTGTTCACGTAGCTCTCCGAGTACTGTCGCGCCACCCACAATCCGAAGTACGCACCGAAGGCTGCGAACGGCGTGCCCAGCAGCACGCTGAATGGCAAGCCCCAGCTTTCGTACTGCGCCGCCAATACCAGGAACACCAGGAAGATGGCGAGGGCGAACACCACGAGCGGATTGGGAGCGCGCTTCTCCTGAAACGACATGTCGGCCCAGTCGTAGCCCATCTCTGGCGGGAGCGTTTCGCGGGCGACGGCCTCGAGTGCTTCGAGCGCTTGCGCCGAGCTGAATCCGGACGCGGGCACGCCGGTGACTTCTGCAGCTCGATAGAGGTTGAAGCGATTGGTGAACTCCGGTCCCGTGGTGGGCGTCGCGCGGACCAGTGTGTCGAGCGGCACCATCTCCTGCTTGTTCCCGCGCACGAAGAACAGACCGAACTGCTTGGGGTCGGTCCGATACTCGGGCTCGGCCTGGACGTACACCTTGTAGACGCGACCGAACCTGTTGAAGTCGTTCACGTAGGTGCTGCCGAGCAGCGCGCCAAGGGTCGTGTTCACATCCTGCAGCGGCACTCCGGACTTGAGGGCCTTCGAGCGATCGATGTCGGCGTACACCTGCGGCACTGACGCGCGGAACAGTGTCGAGACGCGTCCGATCTCAGGCCGCTGACTGGCCGTCTGGATGAATCGCTGCGTTTGCTCGGCGAGGAACGCAGGATCGCGCCCGACGCGATCCTGCAGCTGCATCGTGAAACCGGCGCCCGTGCCCAGACCCGGAATGGCCGGCGGCCCAAACGCCACAACGGCCGCTTCCGGGATCTGGCTGGCGAACTCACGATTGAGCGCGGCAACCACACCTGACGCCTGCTCTTCGGCGCCGTGCCGATCGTGCCAGGGCTTGAGCGCCACGAAAAAGAAGCCGATGTTCGAGGAGTACGCGCCGGTCAGCAGACTGAATCCGCTGATCGTGTTGTAGCCCTCCACCGCATGGTTCGCCGCGAGCACCGCTTCGGCCTTGCGCATCACCGCGTCGGTGCGTTCAAGCGACGCCGCATCGGGGAGCAGCGTATTGACCAGGATGTATCCCTGATCCTCTTCGGGGACGAATCCGGCAGGAATGCGCTGCACGAATCCCATCGTCAACCAGACAAGGCCGCCGATCAGCACCAGGCCGACGACGAACTTCCTCACCAGAATCGTCGTGAAGCTGATGTAGCCGTTCGTGATCGAGCCGAAGACCCGATTGAACCAGTTGTAGAAAGGCGACAGCAGTGACTTTTTGCCACCAGCCGGCTTCAACAGAAGCGCACTCAATGCCGGCGACAGCGTGAGTGCGTTGACGGCCGACAACAGTACAGAGATGGCGATCGTGATCGCGAATTGCTGATAGAGCCTGCCAGTGATCCCACCCATGAAGCCGACGGGAATGAACACCGCACACAGAATCAACGCAATCGCCACGACCGGCCCCGACACTTCTTCCATTGCCTTGAAGGTCGCTTCCTTCGGTGCCATGCCGTGCTCGATGTGGTGCATCACCGCCTCCACGACGACGATCGCATCGTCGACGACGATGCCGATCGCCAGCACAAGCCCGAGGAGCGACAGCACGTTGATCGAGAAGCCGAGCAACGGGAAGAACATGAAGGCGCCGACGAGCGAAACGGGCACCGTGAGCAGCGGGATCAGCGTCGCACGCCAGTTCTGCAGGAACACGAACACGACGATGATTACCAGGATGACGGCTTCGAGCAGCGTGTGCAGGATCTCATTGATGCCTTCGGTGACGGGCAGCGTCGTATCGAGCGAGACGGTGTAGTCGAGATCCGGTGGGAAGCGCGACTTGAGATCCTCCATCGTCTTCTTGATTTCGTTGGCGACCTGGAGTGCGTTGGTGCCTGGAATCTGGAAGACCGCGATCACGGCCGACGGCTTGCCGTCGTGTCGCCCGATGGCGTTATACAACTGCGTGCCGAGTTCGAGACGCGCGACGTCCTTCAGCTGGACCTGCGACCCGTCCGGATTCGATCGGACGATGATGTCGCCGAACTGCGATTCGTCCAGCAACCGTCCTTGCGTCCGGACGGCGTAGGTGTACTCGGTGCCGGCTTGGGCAG